>JAGQPY010000019.1 GCA_020426485.1 Planctomycetaceae bacterium | reverse complement strand
GCGCTCGGTATGGGTGAAACCGGAACGTTCGCCCAGTGTTTTCTGTGATTTGAAGGCCGCTGCCGAAAACAAAGTGGAATCCCGTGGGGTGATCCGTTGAGATAGCTGCTCACGTCCCGCTTCTTAGAGAAATCAGGCGTTTTTTGACCAGCCTTCATGCCTGTTGAGCATTGGAAATGGCTGGAAATCCGAAGGAATTATCCATGACAGTGCTGCAGTCTCTGCTGTCCACTTTCCGCCGTTCACGAGCTTCGGTTCGCAAATCTCGTCGTGAAAACGCTCCGCGGGCTGTTTCTTTGGAGTCTTTAGAGCCACGGCTGCTGCTGACGAATCCGGACCCGTTCTCCAGCCTGCCTGGAGCACCGGTCACGATCTATCTGGACTTCGACGGTCACACAGAAGCAGATGCTTCGTGGACGACTCAGCGAAAAGACGGCGTCATCGGCGACATTATCACGCCGGCGTTCAGCACGGACGCGGATACCGCTAACTTCAGCGCAACCGAGCGACAATGGATTGAAGAAATCTGGGCTCGCGTGGCAGAAGATTTCCGGCCATTCAACGTCAATGTCACGACGGTTGAGCCGCCTGCGATTCGTAACAATTTCGAGTTGTTGGTTTCTGTGGGCGGAGATGGTTCATGGGCGACCGCGAATCGTGCAACCTCGCCGCCTCCTGCTGTCAATGCGCTGGCAAACAGCTTCAGTACGCCGTCTCTGTCGCAGACACTGTTTGTGATTCAGACAGAGTTCGCGGGGCTGCCGGGTCAGTTTCAAAAGAATGTTGCGGCCGGAATCAGCCGCGGCGTAGCGACCGCGATGGGGCTTCAGCTGCATGAAAACCCGGATGATTCGCTGCTGGCGGGTGATGCCAACACGGGGCCGATTCTGGGCAACAGTGCCAACAGCATTCGAGACATCTGGTTTAACGCTGACGGTCCGACCGTTGGCACCAACCAAAATGACCTGACACTCCTGGACGGCAATCCAAACGTCAATTTTCGGCAGGACGACCACGGAAACTCCGTGAGCGCTTCCAGTGCCACCGTGATTCCCATTGCTCCCGGAATAGAGACAGTGACTGGCGTCATCGAAACGAATAATGACGTCGACGTATTCGCGTTCAGCACTTCTGCCACGACGGCGATCATCGGTGTTACCGGGCTGAACCTGACGGCTGCTCCGTTTAATGCTCAGACGGCAGGATCCAACCTGGATCCCGTGCTGACCGTTCTGGATGCAAACGGAAATGTGGTTGGGCAGAATGACACTGTCGGTGGTGCCACGTACTACCGTGAGTCGCTCACACTGACGCTGCCGGACGGCGATTACTTCATTCAGGTTTCGAATCGCGGTGAGTACGGAAATCTGGGCGCGTATACTGTCACTCTGGATGGTGTCGATACATTGCCGGCCCGTGTCAATCCTGTCGCCTTAAACAGTCTGCCATCAGCGCCGGTTTCGATTTACCTCGCATTCGCCGGTGACGACATCTCTGATCCGACGTTTGTGGCGGCTCGGACTGATGGCCAGACCGGTAACATCAGCGTCCCGGCATTCGACACGAATTCGGACGCGAACACATTTGATGCGGTTGAGGTTGCCCAGATCACTGAGATCTGGGCACGCGTGGCCGAAGATTTCCGGCCCTTCAATGTGAATGTGACGACGGTTAACCCGGGGGCCTCGGGGACCAATGACGGTGTGGGAATGCGTGTCGACATTGGGGGTACAGGAGCGGAATTCGGCGGCACGGCCGATTTTCAGGCATTTCGTGGCGCATTTACTGATCCGGCTCTGCCCAACACCGCCATCGCCTTTCAGGGAACCGATCCCAAGGATATGGCCCGGGTCGTTTCCTCGGCCGTCGCTCGCATGCTGAATCTTGGCGACCATCCGCTCTACAACCCCAGTGGTATTGTGGCAAATCCTCTGGATCCGGGGACCGCAGAAGTCGGCCCGATTCTCGGGAACCCGATCGGCAGTCTGCGCGATGTCTGGGTGAATGCTTCCGGGGATCAGACGATTGGTGCATTTCAGGACGACCTGGCTGAAATCACCAGCTCTGCGAACGGCATTCAGTTTCGGCTGGATGATTACGGGAACACGCTGGGAACGGCATCAACCCTGAATGTTGGGCCTGGCGACGAGGTGATCACGGGCATCATCGAAACGAACGATGACGTCGACACGTTCTTTCTTCAGACGTTGGCGACAACAGCGACTTTCACTGTCACTGGTCTGGATGTGACACAAACCACAGGAGCATTGACCGGGTCCACGAACCCCGGATCAAACCTGGATCCCGTGCTTACCCTGATTGACGTCTTTGGTAACGTCGTCGCGACCAGTGATATTCCCTTCAGTCTTGGCAATGCCAATGCCAGCCTGACCGCCAGTATTACGGCTACTCTGGCCGCAGGAAACTACTATATCCAGGTTTCCAATCGTGGCGAATACGGGAATCTTGGTGAATACACGCTGACCGTTCAGGGCGTCGACAGTAACCCCGTGACGGTCTCTGTTGCTCCCACGACATTCGCGGAAAACAGCGGAGTGCATGTGGCAGCAGGTCGGATTTCACGTCCTGTGGGGCAGCCGTCTTCCGCACCGCTGGTGATTGATCTTGTGAGTACCGACCCCACGGAGATCACCGTTCCGGCTCAGGTGACGATTCCGGCAAATCGCAGATCTGTGACATTTGATGTCACGGTTGTCGATGACACCTTGCTGGATGGAACTCAGCAACTGTCGATTCAGGCCTATGTCGCGGGAGTGCTCAATAACGAAGCCGTTGTTTCCGTAACGGACTACGAATCCGTCAGCGTGGATGTGAATCCAAACCCCGTGGCGGAAAACGCCGGAACCGTTCAGGTCACAATTACTCGGAGCAACACGGACGTCGACGCACCGAACCACTGGGTGACCAACAACAATCTGTTGGAAGAGTATTCACCGAATGGGACGCTGGTTCGTTCCGTACCTGTTCCCTGGCCAGGTGGAGTTCGACCTGTCGGAGAGGACGTCCATGATCTGATTGTCATGAACGACGGCAGAGTGGCCGTCTACAATGGGACCGCTTCTGCAAATCTGTCGCTCTACAACCCCTCCACCGATTCCTGGCAGCACTTCACCGGAATCTCCGGGCTGTCCGCTGATCCGACGGACAATGCTGTGGGAGGTCTTGCCTCAATCGGGGACTATGTTTTCCTCACAGACACTGAACTGTTTGGCGGTGATTCGCATGGGATGACGCGAATTAATGTCGTGACCGGTCAGATAGACCGATTCGGGGACACCAGTGTCGGCTCTCGATTGTTTGCGATGGCCAGTTCGTTTTCATCGACAGTCTATGAGTTCAATCCGATCACTGGCGAGCTGATCAATACACTCGCGCTGCCCATCAATCCGCTCAATTCGTTCTTCCGATATCGCGCTAACGGACTTGCGTACGATGGTCAGTTTCTCTGGGCACTGGTCGATACCGGCCCGTCAGGATTTGAAGAAATTCTGAAGCTTGATGCTGATACCGGAGCTTTGCTGGAAACACATTCACTGGGGGTCATTCAGAACACCATTCTGGACGGTCTCACGTATATGAATGGGCTGTTGTACATTCTTGACAACACGGGAAATGTTGTCGCGGGTGCGGAAATTGAAGTCTATGACCCGGTGACTCGGTTGCCTGTCGGCGGCGTGCTTTCCATTGACAACGTCAATGCGAACTCATTCAGCTGGTATATCAGTGCGTTTCCGAGTGCGAACCGACTGGTGGCCACCGATTTCAGCAACAACCTTGTCTATGAGCTGTCGCCGGTTGACGGCCGGGTTGTGTCTTCATTCCTGACGTCTCAGCCCTACCAGTTTCTCCCTGGCATCACCACAATGAGTGATGTCGCAATCGGCGGGGTCGTGCGAAATGATGTGATCTATCTGGCTCGAAATGCCAATCAAATTGACATCTATACTCGCCAGGGGATTCCGATCGATGCTGATCCGGTGACACCCGGTATCAATCCGTTGACCACAGAGGTTGTCTTCTTTGGGGACCTGGCCGGAGGTGACATTCCCGGAGTTACGGCGGCTGATCTCAAGTTTAGAGACGTCACGATTGGACTGGATGGTCTTGTCTACGGACTGCAGGACTCCGGGACGGAGATTTCAATTCATGATCCCGACACCCTGCTGAGAGTCGGGGGCGTCACGCTGGATCAGGAAGTCACTTCAATCGCTGTGGGGGATGATTCCGGAATCTATGCGGGCGATTCTTTGGGGAATCTGATCGTTTTTGATAACTCCGGAGTCACCGTTCTGATGGTGGATTCCGGACTTTCTTCCATTGCGGATATTGAGGTCAATGTTGGCCAGGAAGTCCTTGTGAGCGATCAAAATGGTCAGGTGATTCAGGGAAGTCAAAGCAAATTGCTTTCGGGAGACATCAGCTCATTCGTAACCCTGGAGAATGCGGGGGCCACAACATTTGTCTCATTCGGCCGACATCCGAGCCGTGCTACGGGCGATGTTGTGGTTTCATTAACTTCTTCGGACACAACTGCGATCCGTGTGCCTGACACCGTGATTCTGCCCGTGGGTCAGCAGTCAGTGACATTTTCCGCAGAAGTTATTGATGACAACCTCAGGGACGGAGATCAACTCGTCACCATCGATGTCTCCGCTCCCGAATATATTTCCGGTTCAGTCGACGCCGTTGTCAGCGACTACGAAGCCATCAGCGTCGAAGTGATCCCGGATTCTGTGCCGGAGAATCAGGGAACTGTGGTCGATGGTGTGCGAATCTCGCGAACGGATATTGACGGGCCACTGGATTTCGTGAGTTCTTCCAGCGGAACCTTCGCCGGTCCGCAACCAATTCTGGATAACAACGTTACCTCGACTCACATTCAGATTGGTGATCAGGTTTCCAGAATCACTGACGTGAACGTGACGTTGTCCATTACTCATACAGCGATTCCTGACCTTGATGTCTATCTGATCAGTCCGTCGGGGACTCGTGTTGAATTGTTCACGGACCTTTCGTCGAACGGATCACAGATCACAAACACCATTCTGGATGATCAGGCTGGGCAGCGAATTGTTGATGGTGCTGCCCCCTACACCGGCCGATTTATTCCTGAACAGTTCCTGGCCACTTTCAACGGAGAAAATCCTTCCGGTCAGTGGACGCTTGAAGTCATCGACGACAGCCGCCTGGACACCGGGACGCTTCTGAACTGGTCTCTGGAAATCGCCACCATCGGCCTGTCGGCTGCTCAGGTGACACTGTCCAGCAGTGACATTCAGGAGGCTGTGGTCGAGACAACGATCACCATACCGGCCAACCAGTCTGAAGTCTTCATTCCGCTGAACGTCATTGATGATGCCGTTCTGGATGGTACCAAGACGGTGACGATCAGTCCGGTGTCAACCGACGTTCCCGGCTTCTTCACTGTCTCGGACTCGGTTGATGTGACAGATGCCGAAGTACTGACTCTGACGCTGGACAGGACGTCTGTTTCAGAAGGTGCGGGTCCGGCAGCGATTCAGGTCACTTTGACCCGGTCAGATATCAACACCACATCTCCTCTGATCGTGAGTCTTCTGAGCAGCGACACCACAGAACTGAGTGTCCCGGCTTCTGTGACGATTCCGGCGGGTGAATCATCAGTTGTGTTTACGATTGATGCCGTTGACGACCTTGAGTTTGACGGAGACCAGTCGGTGACCTTCACAGCGAGTGCAGCGGGCTATCTGGATGAAGTGAGCCCTGTGATTACTGTCCTCGACCAGGAACCTCGTCTGGTGCTGTCGACGTTGACTCCTTCCGTGCCCGAAGATCAGGGCACGATTATTATCACGGTTGCTCGGGTGGATGCGAACAACCTGACCGTTCCTCAGCTGATCACATTGACCAGCGATGATGTAACCGAGCTGACCGTCCCGGCGACGTTTCTCATTCCGCAGGGGGCAATCAGCACATCATTTGTCGCCACCATTCTGGAAGACAACTTCCTTGACGGGCCGCAGACGGTGACGATTACGGCATCGGATTCGAACACGCTGAATCCTGTCGTGAACTCCGGAACACTGCAGGTGACAGTTGAAGACGCTGAGTTTCTGTCCGTAACTGTGCCTGCCGGCTCGCAGACAATTCCTGAGAATGCGGGAGCGGGAGCCGCGACAGCGACGGTCCGCGTGAGTGCGGCCGATCACACGTCGCCGATCGTTGTCGATCTGTCGAGCAGCGACCTGACGGAAGCATCCGTCCCCGCACAGGTGATTATTCCTGTTGGAGAAGATTCTGCAACGTTTCTGATTGATGCTGTCAACGATGACATTCTGGATCGCCTGCAGAATGTCATTATCACGGCTGCTGCAGCGGGCTTCCGCAATGGTGAACTGTCTCTGAATGTTGCGGACCATGAGCCCCCCGTACTTTCCGGGCCGTCCAGAGATACTGAGGATTCCACTCCGACACTGTCATGGAAGCCGATCGAGGGGGCCACGCGATACGATCTGTGGATGAATGATGTTTCACGGAACATTGTTCAGTTTTACCGACTGGACAATATCCCGGCTCAGCCTTCGCTGTTTATGGAAGACTTTGAGTCCGGGTCGCTGGCTGTGGAACGCTGGGCTGCGTCAACGAATGTGACCGTTGATAATTCGGCCGTCAATGGCATGGGACTGGCTGCCCATCTGAGTGATGTTCCGGGCGGCAGCAGCCGAATGGATTCGGCGTCGATGGACCTGTCGGCAGAAGTTGGAGCGGAACTGCGTTTCCGGTATCAGCACGATGCGGCTGTCGAAGACGTCCTCAATCCCGGTACATTCCTGCCGACGCAGGATCTGATCGTCTCTTACCGAAACGCGTCCGGTGCCTGGGTTGTGCTGCAGCGGCTGACAGTCGCCGGATCAGCGGAAGACGTGTTCCATCGTGCTGCCGTCAGTCTGCCGGCCGGAGCATTGCACGACAACTTTGCTCTTCGCATCGAAACGTCATCTGCCACAGATGCTTCCAGTGAGTGGTACGTTGACGGTGTTGACATCGCCGGATACCCGACTCTGATTCCGGAACAACAGATTGGTGTCGGCATCTATCGATACTGGGTTCGTGCCTATGATGATCTGGAGCTGCCGGGTGTCTGGAGTGCCGGGAAGGACTTCCGGATCAGGACTCGACCAGTGATGACCAGTCCGACCAATCAGTCGACATCGGCATCGACGACATTCCCGGAGATTTCATGGACGACGGTTGTCGACACGGCTCGCTACGAACTGTGGGTCAACAACCTGACAACCGGCGAGAGCATGGTCATCCACGAAACGGATCTTCAGACGACCAGCTTCGCATCGGCGGCGACAGATCTGCCGGGTGGAACTTACCGAGCATGGAGTCGAGCTTTCAGTCCCGATGGGCTGCCGGGCTATTGGAGCTCGCCGGTGACATTCACGGTGCTGTCCGCTCCAGTCAACGTCAGTCCGCAGGGAGCAACATTTGATCGTACGCCCGAAATTCGATGGGATGCCGTGGAAGGGGCGGAAAGTTATCATGTCTGGCTCAGTCGACGCACTGCCGGTGAGGCTCCGACGACCATTCTGCAGGATAAGTTCGTCACTGCGACGTCGTTGACGCCTCAGACGGACCTTGCTGACGGAACCTATGTTGTGTGGGTCCGCGCGATTGCTGCGGACGGGACTGAGTCGCCCTGGTCAACGGCCTCTCAATTCACCGTCGGCGGGCGTCCTCGAATTCTGTCTCCGGCGAACTCCGGTCAGGTGTCATCGACTCCGACTTTCCTTTGGAGTGGGATCAGCGGGGCGGAAACCTATGAGCTCTGGATCAACCGACTGGATGTTCCAACGACCAAGATTGTCTACCGACAGGATCTGTCCGTCGCGTCCTACACCGTCACGAATGCGTTGCCGGCCGGATCCTACCGAGTCTGGGTGCGAGCGATCAGCGACATGGGTGAAGCGTCCGTCTGGAGCAGTCCGGTGACGTTCACCGTGGTCGCGGTCGAGGCGCCCGGCGTGGAACTTAGCGTTCTCGCCGCTGGCTACGTGCTTCCGATGAATCGAGAAGTTCCTGACTCACTCGGTAACTCAGAAAATGCCGTTGCGGATTCCGGGCCAAAGGATCAGGGCGCAGTTTCCGCAGTTAAGCCGGAAGTGCTGGCGGACAATGTTCGGCAGCCACAGTTGCCCGCACAGGACTTCAGAGAACACGTCGATCTGCCGGCGCTGGGGCGCTCACGGGTTGTGGAAATCGACACCGAGGCACCGGCTGATCCGGAGATGGTGGATGGCGTGATGGCGGCGTGGGATTCGGCCGAATGGTGGGCGAATCGCGATGTTGCTGAGTCTCGCAGGGCGAACGCAATGGACTCTCTGGCAGCGGGATCACTCTTCTTTGCGGCGGGGCTGAGTCTGGCACGCCGTCCGGTTGCGGCTGATCGCAGGAAGCATCGACAGTAGGCCCGCGACCGTCATCACTTACGAAAAGAGGCCACCAGAAACAAAGCTGGTGGCCTCAGGCGACCCAAATCGAATCTGCCTCAGTCGCAGATTCGGCTGGTGATGCAGCGTTGATGTGGTCCTTCAGGCATGCACGATCGACTTTCCGATTCGCCTCCCAGACCTCTATTCATCGTCCTTCGACGAAGACTTTGAACCTGATTTTTTTGAGGTGGAAGATTTCGATGCGGTCGCTTTTTTCTCCCCGGTCGCATCCCGCAAAGTGGTCAGCGTTTTTTTCTGCGTCGCGGTGAGAACTTCCTCACACTGCTCCATCTCATCTTCTTTCAGTTTGGCGATTTCTGCTTCCAGTTCGGCAATCTTCGGGCCGATCTCCTCACGGATCTTATAGACGGCTTCCTTCTGCTCCGCATCAAGCTTCAGCTGTCCGAAGTACTGGGGCAGCCTGCGGAATTTTTCTGTTACGGTCTTTTCCGCGGCTTTCTTTGACGACTTTGACTGAGCAATCGCGGTGTAGCCTGCACTGAGAATTGTGCAGAGCAGGACGGGTGTGACCAGATGACGTAGACGAGAATTCATTCTTACTCTCCTGTTTCGTGATTGTTCCTGGTAAATTCCTGTCGTCACAACAGAGTGCGACAGTCAGGATCGTCCTACGTTAAGTAAGATGGCACAACACCGAGGTACAGCCATAATGATGGGATTGCCAGGCACCCAAAAAGCCGCGTTCTGGTGGTTGACGGACGCTGCGAATTGTACTAGGGGTGTGCTGATAGCCGCGTCCAAAGGGCGGTCGCGTCCCTGTTGCTGCCCGGGAGATTGACGTCGCACGCACGGAAGACAGATGCGCAACGGCGAGTGCGACAGGCATTCTTCAGGTGCGGGTAGGCTGAGCGAAGGTCACGTGGCGATTTTTGTCGAACATCGGTGACTGAGCAGCAAGTGGTTTGCCCTGCGACTTCAGGATGACAGCTTTCGATTTCGTCCATCGACTCGAATGATTCGAGGCACGTGTTGCCGTCGTTCTTCTTCTGTGTAGTCGGCGTAGCTGCAGATGATGATCAAATCTCCCACCTGCACCAGCCGCGCAGCGGCACCGTTGAGGCAGATGGTGCCGCTGCCGGGTTTTCCGGAAATTGCGTAGGTGGCAAGGCGATTTCCGTTCGTGATGTCATACACCTCGACTCGCTCAAACTCCACGATATCCGCAGCTTTCATCAACCGCGGGTCGATGGTGATGCTGCCTTCGTAGTTAAGGTCAGCTTCCGTTACGGTTGCCCGGTGGATTTTCGATTTGAGCAGAGTACGTTTCATAGTGGTCAGATCAGCCGTCTGGCTGACGTTCAGAGGCATCCGCGCGAATATGGCCGGAGTTACAACGACTTATCAGCGGAGTGTTGCTCCCAGTTTTGATCGGCACTGATCAAGAATCTTCCTTACCGCGTCATCGACTTCTTCAGTCGTCAGTGTTCGGTTGTCAGCCATGAACGTACATGTCAGCAGATACGATTTTTTGCCTGCATCGATCTGTTTGCCACGGTACTGTCCGCTGAACGAGATCTCTCTGAGCGATGACAGGTTGCACTGGCGGATCGCTTCGGTCGTCTGGTCCCACGTGACACTTTCATCAAGCAGGAGGTTCAGGTCGCGTGTGACCACTGGAAAACGAGGTATTGGATGATATCTGCGAGTCCCTTCCAGAAATGTTTCCAGCAGGTTCAGTTTGAATTCGGCAATGGTGACGGCATCTTCCAGATCGATCTCATCCGTCACCGCTCGATCGAGTTCACCAAGCCAGCCGAATTGCTGACCGTTGAGAAGGAGGGCGGCTCCCCGTCCCGATGCGAACTGCGGCAGGTTTGAAGAAACGGCCTTCAGGTCAGATCCGGGCGAAATTCTCGCCACAAGTGATTCAACGATTCCCTTGACCTCAAGGTATGCACGTCCGGAAACCATGCCGACCATCGTTGGCTCCGATTCCGATTCCGCGCAGTTCTCGCCCGCCGACAGATAGACCTTCGCGATCTCGAACAGCTCGGCATTCTTTGTTCCATGTCGTTCATTTTGTCGGCGACACGTCAGCAGACTGGGGATCAGGCTCTGGCGCAGCTGGTTTTCGTGGCTTCGGCTTGAATGCTGCACTGCCACAGCGGCTCTGTCACCAAAGGGTCTGAACAGTTGCTGCTGATCTTCGCTGACAAAGGACAGTGTCAGGGCTTCATAGAAGCCGTAGGCAACCATCAGACCGCGAACAGCGTCTCCCACCTGTTCACGTGGACTTTTCGACGTTGCGACGACAGGAAGAGCGGCATTGTCCGGGATATTGTCGTAGCCGTGAATGCGGGCGACTTCTTCGATCAGGTCGCATTCCCGCTGCAGATCCTGCCTCCATGTAGGTGGTACCAGTTCTGCGGAGTCGCTGTCGCTTTTCAGGCAATCAAAGCCCAGGCATTTCAGGATTTCGATGCATCGTTCTGCGGGAACATGAATTCCCAGCGTTCGCTCCACCTGAGAGAAATTCAACACAATCGAACCGGGCTTTTGTGGTGGGTCACCTGCGATTACTGACCCTTTCAGAATGCTGCCTCCTGCGACCTGCTGAATGAGCTCGCAGCAGCGTCGTGATGCCCAATCCAGTTGATTGCGGTCCACTCGTCGTTCGAATCGAAAGGACGACGGACTGTGCAGTTTCAGTGTTCTTGCAGTTGCACGTACGGAAAGTGGTTCGAAGGACGCCGTTTCGATCAGCACATTCGTGGTTTTATCGGAGATCTCTGTTTCAAGGCCACCCATGACGCCGGCAACGGCAACGGGCCTGTCAGCATCGGCGATGACACACATGTTGTCAGTGAGTTCGTAATCGCGCTGGTCGATCGCCTTGATGCGTTCCCCTTTCTCGGCACGGCGAACAATGATACGACCTTCGCTGAGCTGATCCAGATCGAATGCATGCAGCGGCTGACCGCATTCCAGCATCACGTAGTTGGTCACATCCACGACGTTATTGACCGAACTGATCCCTACCGCATTGAGGCGTTCACTGAGCCACGAGGGGCTGGGACCGATCTTCACGCCCTGAATCACGCGGGCATGGTATTCGTGACACAAATCGGGACACCGGAGTTCCACGGACGTGACAGACTCTGCTGCTGCTGCTGATTCAGACACAGCAGCATCCGGGATTGTCAGGTTCGTATCGAACAGGATGGAGATTTCGCGAGCGACTCCAATGTGCCCCAGGCAATCGGGTCGATTACTCGTCACTTCCAGATCAATGGCGACGTCGTCGCCCACAGAATGAAATTCTTCCAGGTTAAGACCGGACATCGTCAATCGGTCAGTCATGTCGTCAACGGACATCGTCAGAGGGGTGTAATCACTGAGCCATTTTTTACTGACGATCATAGTTCTTAACCGAATTGAAGTCTGAGATCTCTGAAGAACTGGGCCGAGGATTGTATCGACATTGGTTGCGATGAAGTTCGGGAAACACGACAGAAGCCCGGCTTTTTCAAAAGCCGGGCTTCACGTGAAGAGCCGTTTTCACAGCGGATGGCTCATGACGAGTGCCTCCCGCAGACTTTATTTCGCAGCTTCCTGCTTCTTCTCTGCTTCCGTCGATTCGTCGTCTTTCTTCTCCGATTCTTTTTTGCTGACGACGTCTTTTCGTTCAATTTTGAACTTCTCAAAACTGTCTGCCGTAATGACGTAGTACCAACCGGCAAACCTTCTTGACAGTTCGTTGACCTTCTCCTTGCCCTCTTTCACCTTGCTGTCGTACTTTGTCAGATCCTGTTCGTAGGCCTTCTTTTCGGCTTCATACTTGCCCATCGCGGCGTCGTACTCTTCCTGAGCTATCTGTTTAGGATCTTTCTCTGGTTCCTTCTTTTCCTCGGATTTATCGGCGTCAGCTTTTGAGGCATCTGTGGCATCGCTCTTTGCGGCCGAGTCCTTCGTTTCGGATTCTGAGTCTTCCTTTTTCGAATCTGCCGGAGTGGTTTCTTCGCTCTTGGCTGGCTCCTCAGCTTTCTCCGCTACCTCCGATTCCGTCTTCGGTTCCTCTTTCGCCGTGTCTTCATCCTGTGGCGAGCAGTTGTCCTCAACTGACCTGTCGGATTCGTCGCTGTCATTCTTATCGCCATCGCTCTCGGACTTCGCGGATTCGACTGGTTTATCTTTTGCGGGTTTTTCATCGGCCGACTTGCTTTCGCCGTCCTTGTCTCCCGAATCGGCGTCTTTTTGCTTGAGGATCTCCGGCATCTGCGGTTCTGTGGGTGGGCTTGGTTTAGGTCCCAGCAATTCTTCATTAAAGCCGACTCGAACGAGCAGGTAACGTCGCGGGCCGTCTTCTGAATCACTACTTTCTGAATCTGCCGCGTCCGCCGTCTTGTCAGCGTCGGACGAGTCCGCCTTTTGCTCACCAAGCCCCACTTCGATGTCTCTGCCGCTTCCTCGAGCGATCTCACCAAAGTACAGCGTGTATTCCACGCCGTTGTTGACACCGGCGATCAGCTCGCCTTCATTGGAATAAAGACGCTCTTTGCCTTCCCGGTCCGCTCCGATGAAGTAACCCTGAGCCTGCATCTGCTGTTGCAGAACCTGCTTGATCAGCGGATTGACATTGAGATTGTCATCCAGTCCCTCCGGCTTCGGTCGGACACCCACGATCTTCAGCTGATCAAGATTTTGTGCGATGTCCCGAATCGGACTCTGGTCCAGCTCTTCCTGATTGTCATCCAGTCCCTTCAGAGTCCAGTCGGCGCTGGATGCCAGGCCTTTGCGTTCGAAGTTCAGAAGTTCCTTCTTGTCGACCGTGCCTCGTTGTTCATCTATGGAATAATTATCAATGGTGATGGAGACGATCTCCGATTGAGTGACCTTCAACAGGTCCGGTTCAATCCAGTCGCTGAATTTCGCCGACAGGTCCGGATTCAATCTCGTGATGTAGGTCGTGTTCTTTTCCGGTTCACGGACATAGTAATGACCGTCTCTGCCATCGACTTCGTTACCCACGATCAGATCGACCAGAGCGTTTCCGCTGCCGTCTCGCAGCGTAATTCGAGTGCCGCGCTCTGCCGCCGTGGCAGCGCCCTCGGCTTCCGGATCCACGACACCATAAGACTTCCAGTCGTCCTTGCTGCGACTCTGCACGGCCACCTTCTTCAGCCCCAGAAGTGACGTCGCTGATTTTGCCAGTCGGTCAGCTGCCTCTGCGGGGTAATCGTGATGAGACGGAATCACCCAGAGCCCGTCATCGTTTTGCTTTACAGAGAAGGACTGAACGTCTCGCGTTTGTTCATCGAAATCAACAACGGAAAGGGCAGCCGCCTTTGTGGGATCCGTGAAGTCGCCGAAAAAGTCCTGCCCCACGTCGCCATATCCTGCGACCGTTGAAGGTCGAGACGCATACCAGGCAGACGACGCAGCAACAATTGAGATGCCCGCTACGGCAACATAGGTCAGGGTACGTGTCAATGGATTCATGTCTTTACCCAGGTATCTTGTTCTGTTTGTGACAATGATCAGCAGGACAGAGACGGAAGTGTCGTGTCGTCGACCGCATACGGTCGTTCGAGGGTGTTTCGGGAACCGAGCGCACTGGAGTCGCTGCCTATCGACGTCGACGTTCCGCGGTGATTGATTGCTTTTCGGTTATCTGCTGCAGGCCCAGAAACAGCAAACCAAAACAAACCGGCAGGATTGCGGGCAGCAGGTACGCGAAGAGCCGAACACGGTTTTCTATACGACGGATCTCGCGTTTCATTTCGAGTCCCGCCTTTCGAATGCGAGCATTCTTTTCGCGCTCCAGCTCCTGTTCATCCAGATCCAGCTTCCGATTCAGTTGTTCTTCTTTTTGTTTCAGTAACTGACCCTTGCTGCGGGGATCGAGATCTTCACGTTTCTGAACCTCATCGATTTCTGCCTGAAGTTCCGAACGAGCTTCATCCAAACGATCGTTCATGATCTTGTCGGCATCTTTTTCTTCTTCATTCAGCTTCCGCCGCAGTTCGCGGGTTTGAGCTTCGACGTACTGCAGAGTTCGCAGGCCCGCTCGGCGGGAACGGAGATCAATGAATGTTTCTTCGCCGGCAAGAGCATCGACGGCGTTCAGAACGAATGTCACATTGTCGAACGGGATATCCAGATTCCCCCGGTTTCTCTCCAGGAAGAACCAGTCGCTGATCATGTCGATATCGGAGCAGAAAATCACGTTCAGTGGATCGTCTTTCGAGTCGTTCCGGATCTGAGCTGCAATGACGTGCGAGTAACTGTCGTCGAATCTTTTTGGATTCGGATTCAGCTGCACTGCCGGGGACATCGTCATCGGATTGAACGACTGCGACATGAAATCATCCCAGGTCAGCAGGCCGGATTCGCCACTGGTCTGCAACAGAGGAATGAATTCCTGTTCCTTTTTACGATCAACCTCCTGCAGTGATCCGGTGTACAGGCACACGATATCATGAAGGTCCTTCGTGATCGGGCTGGAAGAATTAAACGCCTGCTTTGGATTGCCCGCTCGAGACACAAAGACGTATTCCGGTGGAAGAGTGCCGAACTGGTTGTGTGGATTCATGCGATCGTAAACCACCTGTCCGTTGTCCCACTGAATGTCCAGCAGTCGGCATAGTGTTCGCAGTTCGCCGTTCTCCGCTTTCTGTTCCGGCTGCTGCCTCTGCCCGAACATGCCGCCGCCGGGGCTCGGTTTGGGGAGCCGTGGAGCCATCGAGAGTCCCATTTGTGTCTGAGAAAAGATCGGACACGGATCGTCGAAGACCAGCGTTGGTTTGCCGGATCGAACGTACTCCAGAAAGTTGTCCATCTGGGGCTGAGTCAGCGACGACGGCATCACAGCCAGCAAAACGTCAAAATCTTCCTGTGGTTCTTCTTCGCCGGTCGTCTCCGAATCGTCTGCCTCGGATTTCTTTTCCGCCAGAATTTTTCGGGAGGGGTTTACTCCGATGACTTTGTACTGCTTGCGAAGTTCACGGACAATTTCCCAGTCACGTCCTCCGCCGAAACCACCGCCGGAAATCACTTCCGCATCGGTCTGCAGAACCCCAATGGTCAGTCGGTTTTTCTGAGAAACCGTCCGCACGGATCGCGTGAGTTCATATTCGATGGGCAGTCCCTTGCCGAAGAATGGAATCTCAACGTTGTCGGTCGGACTTTGAACGATCGCTCCCAGAAAGACTTCTGCTTCTTCGAACTTCCCATCCTGTTCGTATTGAATGCGAACAGGGCTGATTCCCAACGCACGGGCTTCTTCGGCTTCTTCGCTGAATGGCTCCACGTCCACTCGACGAACTTCCACGCGACCGCCTCCACGCAGGTCAAACTCTCGCAGCAATCCAAGAAGCTGGCGGCGTGTTTCACTGTAGTCGCTGGGGACTTCCGGGCTGACAAAAGCCTGGATTGTGATCTGCTGCCCATCACCAATATCGTTCAGCGTCTGCCTGGTGGCGTCGGAAAGGGTGAAGATCTGTTCGGCGGTCAGATCTTTTCTGACAGGCCACAGAGTCAGCAGAATCAATCCGGACACGAAAATCGTGGCGAGACTGATGGAACGAACGCCGTATTGAACCTCCATGCCCAGAGTCGCTGCCGTGCTCCAGCGGCGTCGTGAAATGACAACCAGATTCAGGTACAGCATCAGTGCTGTCAGAAACACGAAGTATGCCACGCTGGACAGGGGGATGATTCCAAGACTGAAATCACGCAACTGTTCCTGCAGGCTGAGCCCCTGCATGGCAGTTCGGAATTCATACATCTGTCCGCCATAGCCAAACTGACTGAGTACCCATTCAACAAGTCCGGCAAGGTTGCCAATGAATACCGGCACACAGCAGAAGACCACCCCCAGCACAAACGCGACGGTAGCACTGCTGGTCAGCGAGGACGCCAGCATGCCGACGGCCAACAGCGCGGCTCCGGAGAGCCAGTAGCCGATGTAGCTCGACAGCAGCAGCCCGATATCCGGATCACCCATGCGTGTCAGGATGAAGGCATTGATCAGCGAAAACACAATGGCCACCGAGTACACGCCGAGCACGGCCAGATATTTTCCGATGAGAACTTCGAATTCCGCTGCGGGCAGCGTGAAGAGAAGCTCATCCGTGCCCAGCTTGCGTTCATCGGACCATGACGTCATGGTGATGGCCGGGATCAGGAAAAGCAGCAGCAGGGGAAACTGGTGGCTGAGCTGATCCAGATTGGCCTGATTCGCAGCAAAGAACTGCGAGTTAAATGCCATCACGGATGCTGCCACGCAGAACACAATGATGAACAAATAGCCAAGGATGCCGGAAAAGTAACTTCGAAAATTGCGCTTCGTGACAGCCAGAATCACATTTGTGCGAATCATGGTGTGGGGACGCCTCTAAGTAACTCAGTCGTGTGAATTCGGAAGGGACAAAATACCTGTTCGTCACCAGGCGACAGACAAGAAGCTGCGGGGTAACAGGCGTACATCAGGAATCAGGCAGCGCTGGTGAGGTCACGGAATCGGTTTTCCATTTCCACTTCATTTGAACCCAGCTCTGATGTCGGGCCGTCAAACACCAGCCGTCCGTTGTTGATCATGACGACCCGAGTGCAGACAGCTCGAACTTCCTGAAGGATGTGGGTCGACAGCAGAATGGTTTTTGTACGAGCAAGTTCGGTAATCAATTCGCGAACGCCATGCACCTGATTCGGATCCAGTCCGCTGGTTGGCTCATCCAGGATCAGAACATCCGGATCGTGCAGCATGGCATGAGCCATGCCGACTCGCTGACGAAACCCGCGAGACAGCTTGGCGATCGGCTTTCGCCAGACCTCTTTCAGCGAGCATCTGTCAGCGACCCAGTCGAGTCGGTCCGCCAGCAGGCTTCCTTTGACGCCCCGGACTTCGCCGATATATCTCAGCATTCCTTCCGGGGTCATTTCGGAATACAGGGGGCCGTTTTCAGGCAGATATCCAAGCTTCTCACTCGCTTCCAGTCGATGCTCTGCAACGTTAAATCCCGCCAGAAACGCCTCACCACGACTGGGGGCAAGGAACCCCGTCAGCATCTTCATTGTCGTGCTTTTTCCAGCGCCGTTTGGGCCAAGAAACGCACATACCTGACCTCGCGGAACCGAAAACGTTACATCCTGCGTAGCGGCAAACTCGCCATAAAACTTACTCAGTCCTCGTGCCTCAATCATGGCATCTGCCTGAGCTTTGGGATCAGACACATTTGAGGGCGAACTCATAGCCTGTCTCTCGTCTTGGAAGTTTCGGAAATTTGGGTCGGATGCGAACGCGAGGAGTCAGCCGCGTCTCCTGTCAGGCAGGTCACTCGTCGCAACGGTGGGATGACGATGTCGTGGCGGGTCAGTTCTTTGAAGAACAGGTGACCGATTTCGCGCAGACCGTCTCCAGGCTGCCTGAATGGCAGCAAGGCGTCCAGATTACCCAGACAGCAAACTGCATTCCATCTGCTTGGGGTTATCATTTGGATTTGTTTGGGTGCTGGCGTTGCCGCAGGGGCTCGCTTCCGAGTGCCTTTTTCAAAAAGTTTGCCAGATCTCTCGTGCAACCGCAGGAATCTGGGGGCGCCGATATGAATCCTGCAGCGAATTCAGTAGAGTGCCGAGAGCGTTTTCGTGAGTTCGGGACCACCTTGATAAGGATGCAGAATTGGCACTTCTGGGCGTCAATATCGATCATGTTGCAACGATTCGTCAGGCCCGTCGAACGGTCGAGCCGGACCCGATTCATGCTGCTGTTCTTGCGGAGCTTGGTGGGGCGGACGGAATTACGGTTCATCTGCGTGAAGACCGCCGACACATTCAGGATCGAGACGTGCGATTGCTTCGCGAAACCGTTCGAGTGAAGCTGAACCTGGAGATGGCCGTTTCCGAGGAAATCATTGATTTTGCGCTGAATCTGGTCCCGGACCAGGCGACGCTTGTCCCCGAGAAGCGAGAAGAAGTGACGACAGAAGGTGGGCTGGATGTTTTGGCCAATCAGCAGGCTGTCGGTGACTGTGTGGAGCGTCTGCGAGCGCGAGGGATTTCTGTGAGCCTGTTCGTTGATCCGGAAATCTCACAAGTCAAAGCCAGCTTTGAGGTTGGTGCTGATGCTGTGGAGCTTCACACGGGTGCGTATGCAGACGCTGTTTGTGAACGAGAAGTGGATTCCGAGTTCCATCGGATTCTGGAAGCCAGCCAGTTTGCCGTGCAGCAGGGTTTGGTTTTGAATATGGGGCATGGTCTGACTTATCGAAATGTAGGGCGGATTGCTGCGGTGAATGGACTGAACGAACTGAACATCGGGCACAGCATCGTGAGTCACGCGGTCATGGTGGGTTTTGAGCGAGCTGTTCGAGAAATGAAGCAGTTGGTCTCCGGCACTCGCTGACATCGATCAGGCTGTCGTCCGGCCGCGGCATGACCGATTGTTCGGGGCAGTCGACGCGAAAGCGGAGCCCTCGATTTTCCTGAGCGTTTAGCCCGATGCCGCAGGCCGCTTAGCCCGATGCCGCAGGCGAGGATACGTGCGAACCGGTACGGCCCGGCCTGCCGGCCACAAGTGAAACGATGAGAATCTCTTCGCGGCGCAGCGGCAGCCTTGCTGCTGGCAGAGATCGAAGTGCGAAAAGCGGGTGATCCGCTCCGATGCAGTCACCAGGGGTCTGATTCCATAGAATCGCAACCTCCACAGAGCTGCCTGTGACGGGAATGGGTGCTTCGCAAAACGCCTCTGTTCTCCAGGAATCAGATCATTGGTGTTGAAGACCGGCAACTCGCCAGGTATCCTCCGCCGCTTCGATTCTGCCTTCTGGCTGTCGTTCTGCGCTTTTTTCACGGTTTTTCAGGGTTAGCTGGTGACCTGTGGTCGTCTCGTCCCGGATGAAAACCCTGAAGTTGCTCCATGCTCACAGCCGAAGTAGATCGTTCTGCTGCATCAAATTACTGGCGCCGAAGCACCCTTAGCATTCGCTGAATGCGTGTTTTCGGCGTTCACATGTTTAGTTCATAATCCGGGAACCATAGCAATGGCGGAAGACCTGTGTCTGCCAGTTGAAAAACGTTCAGATCTTGGCTCTGTCAAGTCGTCTCGTTTGCGAAAACTGGGTCGAGTGCCCGGTAATCTTTACGGGTTTGGTAAGGACAACGTGAGCATCACACTTTCTGCGGAAGACGTGGAAAAGCTGGTGGCTGGAGGTTCACGGGTCGTCGATGTTCAGCTCGATGGCGGCAAGGAAAAGGCTGTCGTTCAGGAATTGCAGTGGGATGTGTTCAGTACTCATGTGCAGCACGTCGATCTGATGCGGGTTGACCCGGCGTCGGAGACCACTGTGGACGTTCCATTGGAAATTCGAGGGGAGCCGATTGGATTAAAGGATGGTGGTCAGCTGCGACAGTTGGAAACCGCTGTCACGGTGACTTGTCCGTCGTTTCGAGTTCCTCGAAGCATCACTGTTCGAGTGGGTGCTCTTCGTGTGGGAGATTCCGTGAAAGTTTCCGATCTGAAGGCTCCGGACGAAGTAACAATCACCACGCCGGGTGAGACCGTGGTGGTTGAGTTGTTCGACCCCAAGAAGCAGTGATTAAGAGACATTGATGTAACGTGTTCAGTGCTTTCGGGATTGCCACAGGTGTTGAATTGTGAGGCTGATTGTTGGGCTGGGAAATCCGGGCGTAAAGTATCACGGAACCCGTCATAACATTGGTTTTGCGGTCATTGATGAGTTAATCCGCCGATTTGCCACAGGGGGGGCTCAGGAGAAATTTCAGGCGACCTGCCATGATGGTGTGATTGGGTCAGAGAAAGTACTGTTGGTTCAGCCACTGACGTTCATGAACCTCAGCGGCGAATCGATTTGGCAGTTTGTGCGGTTTTACCGCACCGATCCGTCAGATGTGGTTGTCATCTGCGACGATATGAACCTGCCGCTTGGCAGGATTCGCTGGAGACAGTCGGGTTCTGCCGGTGGTCAGAAGGGTTTGAACGATATCATTCGTCGGCTTGGTCATCAGGATATACCTCGGCTTCGAATCGGAATCGGGCGACCTCCGGGTAAGATGGATGTGACAGCGTGGGTGCTCAGCCGATTTCGGTCGGAGGAGCAGGCGGAGGTTGAATTGGCTGTCATGCGGGCTGCGGATTCGGTCCGGCACTGGGTGTCCGAAGGAATCGAGCCCACAATGTGCACGTTTAATCGTGCTGAAGAGAATCATGAATGATTTTGCTGGCAAATCCTGTCAGTGAAATGTGGTGGTGCAGTCACAGTTGGTCTTGGTGGGACGGACGTTCCCCGCAGAAGTAGCCGACATCCGGCGGGCGAAATTTGGTCGCGGGATCGTCAGTTCTTCTGTTGGTCAACCAAATGGTCTGAGGCGACGCCTCGTTTAGAATAAATTGGTTTTTCAGGGTCGACTGCAGAATGTCTGCGTGACACCCTTTGCTTAGTTTGGAGATTGGTGCCTGTGTCTGTCGCTGAAGCAAAGCCGGTAAAAGAAAATCTGTACGAAGGTATGTTCCTGGTCGACAGCAACCAGTTCGCGAATGATCCTGACGCCACAGTGGCGGCGATTATGGCGATCCTCGATCGCGCTGGTGCCACCGTTGTTGCTCATCGTCCGTGGCAGGACGGTAAGCTGGCCTACGAGATCAACGGTCATCGCAAAGGTCTGCATTATCTGGTCTGTTTCCGGATGCTTGGGGCAGGGATGGATGTTGTGACACGGCAGTGCCACCTGAGTGATGTGGTCATTCGCAATATGGTCATTCGTCATACGCCCGAATTGTTCAACGCCGTCGTGGAAGCGATCAGCGGTTCCGTCGAGGAGTCTGGTGAAGATTCAGAAGCGTCGAGTGAGGAATCAGAGGGATAGCCTCTTGGTGACCTCCACCGACCAGGGAGCAAGTGATGGCGTCGTTCAACAGAGTGATTTTGCTCGGTAATGTGACACGGGATCCGGAAGTTCGATATACGACCGGTGGAACTGCAGTGACGGAACTGGGCATTGCAGTCAATCGTTACTGGACCGACAAAGGCAGTAACGAACGAAAGGAAGAAACGACTTTCGTCGACGTGACGCTGTGGGGCAGGACGGCCGAAGTTGCCGGAGAGTATCTGGCAAAAGGACGTCCGGTGCTGATTGAAGGCCGACTGCAGCTTGATCAGTGGGAGGATCGGGAGTCCGGCCAGAAGCGTTCCAAACTGCGAGTCGTTGGTGAAACGCTTCAGTTGTTGAGTGGTCGTAGTGAAGGTGGTGAGCCGCAGGGGCGTGGTTCGTCCGCTTCCAAGCCTGCTCCTCCATCTCGTGGAGGTTTTCAGGATTCGCCTTCAACGGGAAGAACTCCTGACCAGGACTTCTACGACGACATCCCGAGTGGCCCTTCTGAAGATGAAGTGCCGTTTTGAGGTCTGTAATTGCTGATGTTGGCCAACGGTCAGCTCGTTTATCATCTGAGTGAGTTGCTTTGCCGGAGCTTTCGAGCAACGGCAGTTATAAGATATTGAAGGACAGGAAAAATGGTTCACGTATCACGACCTCGTGGAGTTGCTGGTTCCACAAACAGCAGTGCTGAAGTTCTGCTTGTGCATGACGTCGAGCACCTCGGAAAACGAGGTGAAATCGTGAAGGTGAAGCCTGGCTATGCCCGCAATTACCTGCTTCCTCACGGTCTGGCGACGGTTGCCACCGAAGAGAACAAGAAGATGGTTGAGCTTCATAAAGAGAAGCTGAAAGCCATCGAAGCCAGCCGGATTCGCGATCTGACGAAGATTGCCGAGGCGGTCAGCAAGTACAGTGCAACGATTGAGGCGAATGCGACGGCCGACAACACACTTTATGGTTCCGTTGTGGCTCGTGATATCAGTGATGCCCTGAAGGCGGCTGGTCACAAGATTGAGCCGGATCATGTCAAGCTGGATGGCCCGATCAAAGAACTGGGTATGTACACCGTCAAGTTGAAGCTGCACGAAAAAGTGCAGACCGAAGTCAAAGTCTGGGTTGTACCATCCGCAGCGGGTGTCTGATGGCCGGCTTCGTTCCGGCGCATTGAGAGTCCGGGCTAAGTAGAAAACGAACGATTGAATCCTCAGGTGGACGATTGTCCATCTGAGGTTTTTTTGGCGACAGATTTCTGCCTGCCCCCAACCCTGTGCTGCCTGTTTGAAGACCGGTGCGCGGACGCAGGTTCATTGAAGGGCGGACGGGCAGCCTCGTCGAGCCTCGTTGGGAACTCAGCTTCGCTGGAGTGTTGAGCCGTGGGTGTCGCGGATCTGTCCGGCGGAGTTGACATTCCGGCCGTCACCACCTGAAGAAACGTTTCGGCGTAAGTGAGTCTCCAGCTGAATTGCTGATTCAAACCACACGCGTCCGGTTTTTGCAAGGAGAGTTTCAGGAATGGCTCAGGAACCACTGCGTGTCCCTCCGCAGAATCTGGACGCGGAGCGAGGAGTGCTGGGAAGTATTCTGCTTCTGAACGAAGCCATTGACGATGTGGGCGAAGTCCTGCGTCCGGAACACTTTTACAGCGATGCTCATCAGAAGATCTACGGCGCGATTCGTGATCTGTATGAGAACAACATTCGTGGCATTGACGCTGTGACGCTGGCTGAGGAACTCGTTCGTCGTAACGAACTGGATGCCATCGGAGGGCCGGCCTATCTGGCTGAGATTCTGGATACGGTTCCGCATGCGGCACATGTTCGTTACTACTGTGACATCGTTCGTCAGAAATGGATGCAGCGGTCACTGATCTACGCCTGTACGGAGATTCTGGCGGAGAGTTATGAACTGACCACCGACATCGAAGAGCTGATGCAGAGCGCCGAGCGTCGCATCTTCAGCATCGTGGAACAGCAGGAAACCAACACCAACATCGCCATCAGTGATATTCTGATGGATGCCTTTCATCGCATTGATGAACGTATGAACCGGGAGGGCGATGTTTCCGGAACAACTTCCGGATTTACGGACCTTGATGCGCAGACAACCGGTTTTCAGCCGACGGAGCTGATCATTCTGGCGGCTCGCCCCAGTATGGGCAAAACGGCTCTGGTCTGTAACATCGCAGAAGCCGTCGCGCGGCAGGATGGCAAAGGCGTTCTGCTGTTCAGTCTGGAACAGTCCAACCTGGAACTGGCGGAGCGATTCCTGTGCATCACCGCGCGAGTCAACGGTCATGACCTTCGAGCGGGAAATCTGACGGCCGAACAGCGCGATCAGCTGATGATGGCATCAGACGATCTGGCTCGACTGCCTCTGTATATCGACGATAAACCCGGCCGCACGATGGCTCAGATTGCCGCATTGTCTCGGCGGATTCATCGGAAGAGTCCGCTGGGGATCATCATTATCGACTATCTGCAGCTGGTCGAACCCGACGAGAAGAACGCACCGCGTGAACAGCAGATCGCCGGCATCTCGCGCCGACTGAAGTTTCTGGCGAAGGAACTGCGAGTCCCCGTCGTTGCTCTGGCACAGCTGAACCGCGGTGTCGAACTTCGCGAAGACAAGCGGCCTCGTCTGGCCGACCTTCGTGAGAGCGGTGCGATTGAACAGGACGCGGATATGGTGATGTTCCTGCACCGCCCCGACGCCTACGATCCGGAAGACCGTCCCGGAGAAGCGGAAGTGATTGTCGCGAAACACCGCAGTGGACCCACCGGCATCGTGAAGCTGACCTGGCGTAAGCAGTTCATGCGATTCGAAGACTACAGTCCGATGGCCGACACAGATTTCGACCACTTGTAAGCCACTGGCCACTTCAGAGAAACCGTCGGGGACGATGCGCGAAGTCTCCAGCAGGACAGGCTCGCGGCCTCGTCCACCACTTGCCGAGCCAAGCCGGCTTGGGCATCGCCTTATGAGTGATCTCAGCTGGCAAGAGTTCACGGGCAGTGTATCGGCTGAACTCGGTTCTCAGTCACCGGCGTGACGCCGTGTGGTCTCAGCGACCAGGTCGAATCACTTTCTTTCGAAGGCAGCAATCCGGGCAGGCCTTCGCAGGCGTGACCGGGGGAGCGTTCAACGCCGAGAGGAGTTTTACTAAGAACCACTTGCCGCAGTCGAGGTATTCCGGCGACCGGCATCGCCTTCCCTGCGACTCGGGTTTAACGAACTGTTGAAAACTGTTCACGGCGTTGGGGGGTTGCTGCTGCGTTCCGTGGATTGCTTGGCTGCGGCGTGATGTCACTGTCGGCCCGGCCAAGCGTTGGAGAGCTGGACATTTGTTCAGATGCTTTTGCGGGTGGGCAGGATGTCCGTGTTGTCGGGGGTTTTGCCTGTGTCTTCCTTGCCGGAATGGTGATAGGATTTCGCGAAGCACGACTACGTGCGAATCGTCATCACACGGTTCGCTGAGCAGCGCTGTTGAAGTTTTGGCTGAACCTGCTGTCTGCCCGTATGGCACTTTCCCTGACTGAATTCTGCAAGCAACTGACCGACACCGATTTGGTCGCCGAGGACGACCTCGCGCGCTGTCAGCAGAAGTGTGAGTCGGCTGGCTCGGATGAAGAACGCGTCAAACTGCTGGCGAAGGTCCTGGTGAAGGAAAAGCTGCTGACGCTGTTTCAGGTGCAGCAGGTCTATGCCGGGAAAGTTCAGACACTGTTCCTTGGCAGTTACGTCATCGAAGACAAGCTGGGTGAAGGTGGCATGGGCATGGTGTTTAAGGCGCGCCATCAGCACATGGACCGGCATGTTGCCATCAAAGTGCTGTCGCCAAAGCTGACGAAGAATGCCGATCTGCTGAAGCGGTTTCGTCGCGAAGTGAAGGCTCTGGCGGCTCTGAGCCATGGGAACATTGTCATTGCCTACGACGCCGGGGAAGCTCGGGGAATTCACTTTCTGGCGATGCAGTATGTGGAGGGCACCGATCTGTCTTCGCTGGTGAAATCACGCGGGCCGCTCAGCGTGAACCGCACACTGGATTATATGATTCAGGCAGGTCGCGGGCTGCAGTACGCTCACGAACGAAGCATCATTCATCGCGACGTCAAGCCGGCCAACATGCTGCTGGATGCCGAGGGTGTCGTCCGCATTCTGGACATGGGTCTGGCTTCGTTTGAAACGGAAGATGTCGAAAAACAGTCTCAACTGACGGCCACCGGTCAGGTGATGGGCACAGTCGACTTTATGGCTCCCGAGCAGGCGCTGAACACGCGCGATGCGGATGCTCGGTCGGACATTTATTCGCTGGGTTGTTCGGTGTATTATCTGCTGACAGGCAAAGCCATTTACAACGGTGACACACAGCTCAGCCGACTGATGGCTCATCAGTCGCAACCGATTCCGCTGCTGCCGCCGAAAGTGCTGCAGCAGTCTCCGCAACTGGACGCTGTCTATCGCAAACTGGTGGCGAAGCAGCCTCAGGACCGTTACCAATCTATGGCGGAAGCTCTGGCGGCTCTCGAAAGCTGCCGCAGTTCGGAACTGCCTCCGCCAGCGGCCGGTTCCGTCGTCATTCCGCCGCACCCTGACGGGCCAGGCGACTCGACTCAACTGAACAACTTCCTGCAGAATCTGGAAGCTGAAGCCAAAGCGGGCCAGTCCACAGCCGCTCCGGATGCCACCGTTATTGCGACTCGAACTACCGACCCGGAAGAGACGTTTATCGGCACCTCCGTGGAAGAACCTACCAACGCCACCGGCCAGTTCTCCATCGGACCGGCCGATGTCAACCGCACGCGAGCGACGGAAGCCACGCGCGTCGCTGGTGTTCCTGCAGTTCGCAAACAGCAATCGAAAGCGAACTCGCCCGCAGCTCCGAAAAGTCTCGGAGTTGATGAGGTCGCCGCTCCACCGAAACCGGCGACCATCGGAAGCCGCCGGAAGCGTGGTGGTCGATCTGGACGTGGAGTTCCAAAGTTCACCCTGATCGGAGCGGGTTGCCTTGGCCTGTTGATCCTGCTGGGCATCATCATTCGCATCAAAAACAAAGACGGCAGCATCACGGAAATCAAAGTCCCCGACACTGCGACGGTGGAGATCGTTCGGGAAAGTTCGCCGCCAGCGGCTGCAAATCCTGTCGGGACGACTCCCACGGAGATGGCGTCGTCCGGGACTCCGGCAGCCGCGGAGGCTGGTCGTGAACCGTGGATCATGCTGTTTGACGGCAAAGACACGTCTCACTGGCAGACACTGGGGCCGTTCAAAGTGCACGACGGATTGTTGGTCGCTGATGGAGGCGGTGCCAACGCCACTTCGAATGAGCAGTTTGAAGACTTTGAACTGGAAGCGGAATGGAAGATTGGTCCGCAGGGTAACGGCGGCATTTATTATCGCGAACCACCCAACACCGCGATCACAGCTGGCAACGAGTACCAGATTCTGGACGATGCGGCCTACACGGACAAGCAGCCGCCCAACATGCAGACCGGTGCTCTGTATGGCCTGATCGAACCGGCGACCGCTGCTTCAAATCCGATTGGCGAATGGAATACAACTCGCATCGTCTGCGACGGCACGCGGGCAGAGCACTGGCTGAATGGAAAACATCTGCTGACGTATGACACAGCCGCCGATGCCTGGAAGGAATTGATGGCGGAGTCGAGTTTCGGAGGGAAAGCGTCAGTAGGCACCCGACCGAGCGGTCACATCCTGCTGCAGGGACATACGGGCGAAGTCGCCTTTCGAAACATTCGCATTCGCCGATTGAGTGCAGGCTCGCCGACAAGCGCCGCGGATCTACCTGCCGGTGGCGGGCTGCAGTTCGACGGGGTTGATGACTACGTCGTTGTGCCGTCACTGGAGTTTCCCGAATTGCCGTTCACTCTGGAAGCGTGGGTCACTTTTGCCGATCCCTCCAATACCCCGAGCGTTACCGAGCGTCAGCGGGATGGACAAACGATCGTTGGATGGCAGTTTGCCGCAAGACTGATGTCGCATTTTGATGATGAGAGGGGGCGTTCACTATGGGGTCAAGTCCATGAGCCTGGCACTAACACAGTTCCAAGTGCGTGGCGTGTTATTCCGTTGTTGCACGACATCCAGCACGTTGCCATCGTAGCGGATATTGATACTGTTAAATTGTTCCTTGATGGCGTAGCCCTAGCGGAAAAATCCCACGGAAAACTGCATTCAGCCACATCGAATTGGTCCGACTTTGTGATTGGTGCCGGAGGGGACTCCAAAAAAATGGGAAGCTTCTTCAAAGGGACCGTGCATGCTGTGCGTCTTTCTCGCGGCATCCGGTACGCCGAAGATTTTACCCCTCTTAATAATTTTATCCCCGACGCCGACACCATCGCCTGTTACGACTTCTCCCAGGGCAGTGGCGACGTTCTCAAAGACGTGAGCGGGAACGGGCATGATGGGAAGATCATCGGGGCGACGTGGGTCGCGCCGCTGTCGTCGGGTTTAGGTCTTCTGTTCTCGCGACCGAGCAATCGCCTAGAGGTTCGGGGGCTGCCGATCTC
>JAGQPY010000199.1 GCA_020426485.1 Planctomycetaceae bacterium | reverse complement strand
GAGCGACACCGCGAAACTTCAACATCGATCCGTCGGGAAAGTGGCTGCTGGCTGCTGGACAGGATTCACACACTCTGGCCAGCTTCGAAATCAATCAGGAAAGCGGAGAGCTGACCTACAACCGCAGCGTCGTTCACGCCCCTTCCTGTATCTGCGTGCTGATCGACAACGGCAAGTAGCCCAGCCACTTCGAAACGCCGGCAAACACTCTTCGGAGTCGTGCAGTTGCAGTGGCCGTGCAGTGGCCGACTTCGGCGCGGTAACCCACTATCGCGCGGACGGTGGTGCCTGGCGAAGGATTCCTCTGGCCCGCGCGAGCAGCGGCCCGATCGAGTTCACAGGTTTTCCAAGGGCCGAACCAATCTGCTCATACGTTCGGCCTTCGGAAAACATTCGCACCACGGTTCTCATCGATTCCGGAAGTCGGTTCATCAGAGAATCCACTTCATCCTGATCATCGACGTGAGCCGGACCGGAATCTTCCACGGCCTCAGTGACGCTGGCCTGATGAACCTTGACGTGCCCGAACGCCGCCAGATATCGCCGCTGGGCGAGCTTTCTCAACAGCACTCGTCGCACGATCACCGTCATGTAGGTCGCGAACGAACTTTGACCGCGAAAAGCCCGAATCGCCCCCATGTTCCGTTCGAGCAATGTCTGAAAGACGTCGGCCGTCAGGTCGTCAATGTCGTCGGTTGTCAGCGACAGGCTGTGAGCGTGGGCCGTATGTCGAAGAACCTGAACAATCAGCCCCACGTACCGATCGACGAACGAATTCCATGCTCCCGGCTTTCCCGAAAGCAGGTTGTTGATCAGCAGTCTGTCCTTTTCAGTCAGAGGCATGTCTGGACATCATCGATCGAAAGGGAAGAAAATCTAAAATCTGTCGCCAAAATCGTCTTTGCTCACCGCGGCAACAAGATCGGTCAACATCACACCAAAAGAATCACCTATTGCCAGCCACCCGTGTATCCAACCAGGAACGGGGCACACGAAAAGGCTCATTAGTTCCGGAAACATTCTGAGGAATTTTGGCGTAAGCCAGCCAATGTCCGGGTGGAAATGAAAACCTCAATATCTACCTACGAATGTGAACGCGGAAACGGAAAAAGACATCTGCCGGATCTCAAAAAACCACTGTTTTTTCCATAAAAGCCCGGAAGGATCGGATCGTCTCACCCAGATCTCCGGCGACACGCAATTTGGACTTGTCGCATTCGCCAGAAATCATAGACGCCAGAGATGGGACATTCGCTCACACTTTCCGCATTTCCTGTACCAAATGGACCGAATGGAGTGTCGGATTCTCAGAGATTGGATGGCAACGTGAACTGAGTTGCCAATGCAGGTCGGATCAACCAAGGTAAGTCTGCCGTTTCGCAGGAGGAACACGAGCGGCTTTTGTCGAGATTCCGTCTCAATTCGAAACCAGGGCTTTTGTCCGGGCGGCTGATCTGGAATTTGCCGACATGAATGACGTAAAAAACCGCAACAGTGGAACAAATCTGACACGTTCACTGTTTGTGACCACTGGGGCATTCCACTTCACGACTGTCTCACATCAACCAATTGCTTGCTTCTACCAATTGACAGTACCGTTCGAGAACGATTCTGGAAAACGGTATCCAACATAGCCCGGAAAGGTAAAGAAATGGCCCACGTTGTTGCTGAACCATGCTTCAACTGCAAGTACACCGACTGCGTCGTTGTGTGCCCTGTCGAATGCTTCTACGAAGGTGAATCGATTCTTGTCATCAACCCCGATGAGTGCATCGATTGCGAAGCGTGCGTTCCTGAATGCCCAGTCGCAGCGATCTTCCACGAAGACAACCTGCCGGAGCAGTGGGCAGGCTACAAAGAACTGAATGCGGAAATGGCACCACAGTGGCCAGGCATCACCGAACAGAAGACTTCAATGGCCGAAACACACGGTCAGTGCAATTCTGCCAAGGCCTGATATCCGCAGTGCCGACACCCAACCAGGCATCCGCTCGGAACGGGATTCCCGGCCTCGCTGGTCGCTTACGAAACCCTGTCTGAAAAAGGGCTTATTCCCTTTTAGGGCAACCCGTTGAAGCAAATTCTTTCGTTTAACCCGACCCAAAGGGGAGGTCACGCCTGCGGCGCCTTCCCTCCGGGTCGGGTTAAACGTTTTTTACTCGAATGAAGATGCGTCACAGCGTTGCCTTGAGGGGCAGCAAAGATGCGGCGGAAGCGGTTGCTCGGAGAGGGTCAGGCAACTCTTTCAGATAACGCAGGATGCACGCACAGTGCGCGCATTTTTGCCGGACTGCGACGGGTGGGACTAAAAGATCCGACCTTGTGACTGTCTGGATGAGTCTCGCGGCATTCCCAGTGGTTGGTAGAGATTTCGATGCCGCCTGACAAGGGCGGTACCCTTGACCCGCTGGCGTGGAATGCAAAATAACGTGGAAAACTTCAACCGCCGAGACGCTCCCGTTGGTCGCTATGAAAACTTGACTCAACTGAAACAAGTTTTCCGCAATAAGCGTGGCTAATTGGCAGACGCCCGGTGATGGACTTCCCGCAAACGGTGCCGGTGCTCTTGTTCAACCAGCACTCGGTCAATACTTAGAGCGGCTTGCTGCCGAGATCCCGTTTCCTGCAGAGTAATCTGATTCTCTTACTGGGCGTTCGTCGCGAAGCTCACGAAATCGAAGAGCGTTTCCGCGTGAGTCCTTTGACGGATCAATCGCGTTCGATGTTGCGTGCGGCTGGTTTCGGGTTCGACTGTCATCGGGTGATGTTTCTGCTTCTTGTCACGAGCCTGCATCCGAGTCAGGCCGTCTTGAGTTTTTTATCGAACCGCTTCTCTCGTTCTTTCGCCACGGCGGCGATGCCGCACGAGTCATTCGCGTAATGTGGTGAAGACTCTGGTACCGTGAAGTTGTTCGTATTATTGAATCCGATGCCGCAGGAAGATTTACTCTGGCCGATACGGCCTTGTTCGTTGGCCACGGGTTGAACGAGGAAGACGTTTTCACGACGATGGGCGGCGACCCGGTGACGTAACCTGTCGGGAAGGGCTCCTGTGCCGGTTCGGGCCATTTTTTTGGGCGTGCTGCCCATCAGATGAAGTGACGATTGAAAGCCTCCATGGAACCTCGTCGCATTATACTTCTGGGAGCCAGCAATCTGACTCTGGCCTGGCCACGATTGCTTGACGTGATTGCCTCTGTCTGTCCGGAGCCGATGGAAGTTCGCACCGCGCACGGGATGGGGCGTTCGTATTTCCTGCCGTACAGCAGATTTGTGTTTCGGGAGTTACCGGGGATTCTGCAGAGTGGCCTGTGGTCATCGCTCGCGCAAACGCCTGATCGAGAACCGCTGGCCCTGATCACGGATATCGGAAACGACCTTGTCTACGGTCGACAGCCGGCTGAGATTGTTGATGCGATTGACGAATGTGTTACTCGAATTCGCTCGTGGCATCCGGAGAGCCGTATTGTCCTGACACGACCTCCCGTCACGTCAGTTCAGGACGTGGGTCGGTTGCGTTTTGCATTCTTTCGGCGGGTACTTTTTCCGGCGACTTCACTGACGCTGGAAATGATTAAAACAGGAACCGCAGAACTGGATGATCGTCTGGTCGCTCTGGCGAACGAACGTTCGGTCTGCCTGGTGGAGCCGGAGCGGCAGTGGTATGGACTGGACCCTATCCACGTCAGACTGCGCTGGCAACGCGCCGCTTTCCGGAAGATCCTGCAGCACTGGGGTATGGGCATAACGGACTGCAATGATGTCGCAAAGCGTGTCAGAGTTTCCGGTCGAAGACCGGTCCCTGAGACAGTGCTGCGGCTTGGACGAGAACAGATACATTCCCAGCCATCGATTCAGACAAAGGACTTTTCCGTCTTCTGTTACTGAAGCCGTTCCGCTTTGAGGAAGTGGACATCTGGATCTCCGAAAAGGCAGCCGAACCCGTTTCGGAGATCCGGTTCGAACTCCGGGCGCCGTCTACTTCTCCGCCGTCGCTGCTGCAGCATTGGACGCGGCCGCAACTTCTTTCGGATCTTTCGTGACAACAACGATGATTTCGATTGAGTACGGAGTCCCTCCCGCGGCGGCAGGCTGACCACCTTCCTCTCCGTAGCCACCGGCAACAGCATTGCCGGCCTGCTGAACAACGACATCCATCGTTTCGCGAGTTCCATCGGGATTCGTTTTCACGCCGTCATACCACAGAACACCCCGGGCCGGATCCTCCCATCGGAAACCCTTGATTCGCTTTTCGTAGTAGTCAACGATGTCCTGCATCTCCAGTGCTCGCTGTGGATTCACCTTCACGCGAGTGTAGTAAAGGGTGGTTTCGGGGGGAGCTTTATCACCAAGTGCAGCGGCGGCATCGGAAGGTGCCTTGATCATGATGTTGCGTTCGGGCGTTGGAGCGTCTCGATGCAGTCGAACTCGCTGATCTTCGATGTTCGGAATCGACGTGTCTTCAGCAACCTTACGCAGACGGTCGCGTAGTGCGAGCACGGTATTTCCGGTGGCCATGGCCCATGTCATTCCGGGCGTGATTTCAGGAGCGCCTTCGCCGGACCGAGCCCTCGGCGGACGTTCTCGCGGAAGTGATTTCAGCACGCACAGGAATCCAGGATCACTCACGACTTCGGAAAAAATTCCGGCGGCCGAAAGTTCTGCGGCCCCCTTTTCGTACCCTGTCGACAGAGCTTCAAACAATGCGTGGCGAGCACTGGCCGTGGGAATATTTGCAGCCAGTGCGATTGCCGAAGCTCGCTCTTCCGGAGTTGTGGAGTTCAGCCGTTCGGACAAAACTTCTCCCAGCCCGGGTCCGTAGAGCACTGAAGCAACCGCCGACATGGCAGCTTCCGGAAGCGGGATCCGCGTCAGATTCATGGCAGCGGCGGCGCTGGCGGCAGCGGCGGGAAGTCCGCCTGGGTTTTCCGCACCATACGCGGAAGCATATTCCGCGTTTTCGGCGCCTGAATATTCGCCCGCCATTTCGGCTCCAGGACCAGGCATCGAGGCGTTTTGCGGCCCCCCCGGTTTGCCGGCGGGCGGAGCGGATTTCGGAGCCAGACCCATGAAGTGAAGGGTGGATGAATGTGCCAGAGCGGCCACCAGCCTGGTTGCCGCCGCCTTTTGCCCCGGATCATCCGGCAGATTTCGGAAGGCGGCCAGCAAAAGTTGCTCGGCCACCTGAGGATTCACGGCATCTGACGACAGGACCTCGCCAAGAACAATTCCCGCCGTTTGTTCCTGCCCAAGCGGTGTGGGAACGCTACCGCCAATCATCCCCTGAATCATCTTCCATGCATCCGGCGTTGACGTTTTCACGAGTCCTCGCACAACGGCGGCGACGATTTCATGATCCTGCAGCCTCCCATTTCCACCCGCAGCCGCGCCGTAAGGATTGGCTTCACCGTACGGATTGGAGCCTTCCATCATCGCCGGATCTGTTGTGGGGTCGGTGGTGGGATCTGCTGTCGGCGGAACGGACGTCCCCGTTCCATCGGGCGAAGACATTGCAGGGTCGGTTCCCGCGGCAGTTGAACCCGCAGCGCTGGGATCGGCCTGAGCGTCCTGAAGCTTCTTCTCTGCACCTTCCACGTCCAGTCGTTCGTTCACCTTCTTCTGAATGCTCGCCGCCGCTCCCCGCGTGGCCTGTTCGGCCTGCGGAACGAAGCCGACCAGAGCCTCACCCAGCATGACCTCCAGAGAATCCATTCCAACGGCATGAGGTGACTGCAAATGTCGAAGTCCATTGAACGACGCACCGTTGGTTGGCTCCACAGGTTCCGTTGGCTCTGTCTGCGGAACCGATTCAGTCGGTGTTGCTTCCTGCGCGCCGGTTGCGGGTTGAGCACCGGATGCAACGGCCAGAACTTCTGCCATCAGGGCCGGGAAGTCCGGCTTACCAGCCATCGCTTCGATCGCCGCTTTTGCCTGTGGATCACGTTCACGAACAGCATCCAGCAACTGCTCGCGGGTCCACGTTGCCACGTTGGCCGGACGAGAAGGTTTCTGTGGCTGAGCAGACCCGGGATAAGCGCTGCCGGCTTCGCCTGCAGCCATTGCCGGATCGTATTCCCCGGTATCAGTACCGACGGCGGTATCTGTCATGGCCGCGTCGGCGACGGACGGATCTGTGGAAGGATCACCGGCTCCCGCAGCACCGTGTCCACCACTCATCTCGCCGGTCGCGTCTCCTTCAATCGCCCCCCCGCCGAGTGCCTCACCAGCGGGATCGTCTGTGGTCATTGCTGCGGGGTCCATGGCTGGATCCATCCCGTCTGCACCAGCGTCAGAGGTTGCTCCTTCCGGCGGCGCCGCGGAATCCCCACCGCCACAACCGCAGATCCACATCGAAGTGCAGAACAGCGAAAGACTGAACAAAGACAGGGGACTTCGCATCGGCGCGGCTCCAACAGGACCTTGAATGAACAGCGGGGAAATTCGGTATTCGATCGAGCAGCACGAATTCCGGATCAACAGGCGCAGTCATCTTTCCGGAATCCAGCATGCGCATTTTTTGAGCGCAGCGGGCAGTTTAACCGAACAAGTTCGTGATTCGCCAGCGTTCGCAGAAACTCCGGTGATCCGCATGGAGTCTCCGGTGGCCAAACGTGGGCGTGCCCGGATTTGTGGAGAGTCTGACACAGCAAGGACAAGCATCAGGACGTCAGGACCGCCACCGATCCTGTGGTGCTGGAATCGCGGCGGAACGACTGTCGGTGTCGCTCTTCGTTCTGTTCTTCACCGAACCAAGGGGACGGCCCATTGAATGTGCAGTACTGGGGGAATCCGTGCCCGCAGTGGCCGTCAGAAGCTGAAACCAGACACGCGAGAAACGGTTGCCAGAGAAGCCGCCAGTTGACAGGTAAGCAGCACGGTTGTGGTCTGTCGAAATAGATCGAGCTGCGACGACACCGATGATTCAGGGAAAGCCCTTTTTCGCACGGCGGCGTGTTCCAGAGTTTCAAGCAGTCCGCCGGCACACAGAGCGAACCACGGAACGAGAAAGCACCACAACCGGGCCGCTTCTCCCTGGTTCTTTCCGGAGATCCAAAGAGCAGCCCACGTCAGCGCGATCGCCAGGCACAACGGAATGCGAATGAGAAGTTGAGATTTGTTGTCGTTGAGGCCCGCGTCAGCCACCAAAGGCGAGCGGACATGGCTGAACAGTCGACGGCTGCACCGCAGGACACCCGCTGCCGCGAATCCGGCCAACGGCAACCCCAGCGCGAATGATAGCTCAAGGGGATTTTCAAACAGCCATTTCCACCAGGTTCGCGGAAACTGATCGTAAAACCCCGAGTGGTTTTTCAGATTCAGCTGCCAAACGTTCCACAGACTGCATCCTGTGGCGGAAAGAAACCAGACACAAAGCAACGCGACAACCACCACCATCAGACTGAACACAGTCGCGGCCGTGGTCGCGGCTGAAACGGGTGAGATTAAGGCGGAACCAGACCCTTGTCCGGAACCACGTGAGAGGAAGACGATCCGAAAACCGGAATAAGCGATCAGAACAGCCACGACAGGCAGGTGAGCCAGACTCAGCGTCAGGCCCAGCCATAACATGACGCCCGCCGGAATGGACAGCCACAGCCATCGACCACCCTGCATGGCCGCCACCGCGAGCACAAGAATTGCCGTGCCCGTCAGCGGAAACAACAGGTCCGATTTCGGAAGGAACACCGCCAAACACGGTGCTGTCGTGCAAAGACATGTCATGATCCACGCCGTGCGCCGCGGGAAACACAGGCGTGCAAGGACAGCGATCGGCACCACTGTGAGAATACAGAACAGGGTCGTCAACCCGCTGAGCATCTGCAATGCCGGCAACTGCGTTCGATTCAACGGGGGACGCAGGTGAGCAGCCGATTCAACTTCGTGAAAGGCTTCTCGAAAATCTCGATTCTCGAAGGCATTCAGAAAAGAAACCAGTTGCGGTGACGTTTCGCACGCGTGCAGGCAGAATGAACTTAACAGAAACAGACCCGGCGGATGAGTGCCGACGTGCAGAACTTCACCTTCCTGCATTCGTTCTTCGTAGCCAGCCAGAAACATATCAACGGAGGAGATCTCAAACGCGGCCTCCATGAAGTATCCGGAAGCTCCCGGATCATACAGCACCCAGTATGGCTTGATGTTGCGATGACTTTGCGGCGCGGCGGTCTGGACATTCGTGATCCATAGTCCTGCGATCAACAGCAGCACAGAATAGAGCGAAACTGTCTGCAGTCGCCGAGCGTGATCAATGCGCCGTTCGCCGTATCGCGCCCAGAAAACCAGAACGCTGCCGGACAACAACGCGGGCAGTAGGCGGTCTGCCGCTTCAAGCAGACTGCCGAAGCCGGCGTGACGTTTCCATGCCCATTCGCCGTCCACACCGAGTGGCCAATCTGTAAACCACATCAGCCAGATCGTGACGGCGACTCCAAGCGCCGAAAACACGCACACGGGCTTCTTTAGTTCCGACAACATTGGCTGGGTCGTCTATCGAGGGCAGGCCAGCCTCAACCGACGGCCCGGACATAAAGCGGAATTACTGCACCAAACCCTTGGTCAGCTCCATGAACGCGGTTTCCAGATTGACTTCTTCTTCACGGAACAGCGTAATGGCAAAACCGGATTGAACCAGTCGCGTGGGAATGGAGCTGTAGTCATCGACCTCCGGCTTCAGGGTCACTTCCAAAAGATTCTGAGAGGTCAGGTCCACGTGTTCCACCGCTTCCGACTCGCGCAGAGCCGCGGCGGCTTCTGCGTGTCGTTCGCGAACTCGGATCTGCAGGAGTATCCGTTGGCGTGCTTTCTTCATGACTTCGGCGACGTCACCATCGACGATCAGATTGCCCTTTTCGATCATTCCGACTCGTGTACAAACGTCGGCCAGCTCCGGCAGAATGTGGCTGGAGACGATCACCGTCTTCTTCATTTCCCCAAGTCGCTTCAGCAGATTTCTGATTTCGATTCGAGCACGCGGGTCAAGACCGCTGGCTGGTTCATCCAGCAGCAGAACCTGAGGATCATGCAGCAGTGTTCGGGCGAGTCCGATTCGCTGAGTCTGCCCGCGAGACAGCTCGTTGACCATCGCGTCGCGCTTGAACGACATGTCAACCAGATCCAGCTTCTCTTCGCAGATCTTTCGTCGCTGAGAAGCAGGGATACGATAGGCAGCGCAGAAGAATTCGAGGTATTCAATGACCGTCATGTCGTCATAAACACCGAAGAAGTCCGGCATGAATCCCACAAGGCGACGAATGTCCTCCTGATCGGTGTAGATCGACTTGCCGCAGACGTAGGCTTCGCCGTGGTCCGGATTCAACAACGTCGCAATCATGCGCATGGTGGTGGTTTTGCCGGAACCGTTGGGACCGATGAACCCAAAGACGTCACCGGGGCCAAGGTTCAGGTTGATATTATTCACAGCAATCAGA
>JAGQPY010000198.1 GCA_020426485.1 Planctomycetaceae bacterium | reverse complement strand
GGAATCCTGTGATTTCGCGGATGTTTTCGAACAATGTTCGCAGCAGTGCGACGACGAACACCAGTTCCACGCAGCTTCGACAGCATCGAAGACGGAAACGGTAGCGGCAGGGCGATGATCGGACGAGTGCTGACATCCCAGATGCAGCACGTGAGTGGCCGGCAGCAGAAAAAGCTGCAGCAACACCATCAGCCCGATGAAGGCCGTTCGAAATTGTAAGAACGCTTTGGACATCGAAGTGAATCAGAAGAAAGAACTCCGAGTCCGACCAGTTGCAAGAGGATACGTTGTCGCCGGACAAAACCTCAAAGAAAACTTCTGTCTTTTCTGAAATTTCAACAGACGCACCGGAAAGCTCGGTGAGGATCGTCGATGGGCTCCGGCGCCACGAGGTCGATGGGGAGCTGTTTGGCGCGTTCATCGTGCCAGGCTGATCTGATCGGAGTGTTGGCTTCAACCTGGCCTGTCGGCCACGGGTTCAACGAAGAACACAGACAGCGTATTAACAGACGCGCGGTGGGTGGGGGAAGCTTTGGTGGTTGCAAGTCAGCCAATGTCCGAAAGCATGTCGCTGCCCGGAACGTTTGAATCTCTGCCTTTCGAACACTAACATTCTGAAAATCACCAGAACGTTGTTGTGACATCGCAGGGGATTCTGAACGATGACTCAGGATGTGTTTCAGGCGGATTATTGTGCTGAGCGGCTGAAGGCGCTCAGCGATCCGCATCGGTTGCGAATTGTGGCCGCCCTGCGCTACGGCGAACTGACGGTCAGTGATATCTCCGAACTGCTGGAAACGGAAATGGTGACGATTTCGCATCACCTGAAAATCATGAAGCACGCCAGTCTGGTAGAAGTACGGCGCGAGGGGCGATTCATGTACTACCGGCTGCACGCGGACCTGCTGCAGTCGAAGGGACGCGGTAACCGGTTTCTGGATCTGGGATGCTGTCGCCTGGAAGTTCCGGCCGAGTAACTGCCTGCACTGCGGGACCTCAAACCGGCAGGGCCTAACCGCACGTCACAACCGCCCACAAGTATCAGAACGAAAGTGAATTCCATGAAACCTGTGTACATCATGATTGGCGGATTTCTGGGAGCCGGAAAGACGACCACCGTCGGTCGCCTGGCTCGTCACTTTATGCAGCAGGGCAAAAAGGTGGGCATCGTCACCAACGATCAGACCACAGATCTGGTGGATACTCACAACCTGCGTTCTCAGGGATTTGATGTGGGGGAAGTTGCGGGTTCGTGTTTCTGCTGCAACTTTGACGCTCTGACATCCACGGTCGAAGGTCTGGGTGCCGGTGAACTGCCGGAAATCATTCTGGCGGAACCTGTCGGCAGCTGCACCGATCTTGTCGCAACGGTGATTCGTCCGCTGTCCGAAGTCTACGGCGTGCCGCTGGACATCGCTCCTTATGGCGTCATTCTGAAGCCCAGCCACGGACTGCGAATTCTGCGAGGCGAGAGTGGCAGCGGCTTTTCACCCAAGGCCAACTACATCTTTCGCAAGCAGATTGAAGAAGCCGATTTTGTGGTCATCAATCGGATCGATGAACTGCCGGTGGAGGAAGTTGACGAACTGCAGAACCTGATCGAAGCCGAATACCCTGGGCGTCCGGTGCTGCGTTGTTCTGCCAAAACCGGAGAAGGATTTGATGCGCTGCTGGCCATGCTGGAACAGCGAGGGAAATTCGGACAACGCGTCATGGAGGTGGACTATGACGTGTACGCGGAAGGGGAAGCAGAGTTGGGCTGGCTGAACAGTCAGGTTGATGTGAGTGGTGACTGTGAATTCTCGCTGGATGAACTTCTGCTGGATCTGATCGGCCGCCTGCATGCTCGACTGGTCGCAACCGATGCGGAAGCCGCTCATCTGAAGGTGATCGGGCTGTGCGACCAAAGCTATGCCGTCGCCAACCTCATCAGCAATGCCACCGGCCCCGAAATGTCCCTGGCATCTTCCGCAATGACGCCCAGCGCCAACGTTGTCGTCAATGCTCGTGTTGCCACCGATCCGGCGCAACTGGAAACGATCGTTCGCGCAGAATTGACGGCGGTTTGCGATGCACGACAACTCCGCCACAACGTGATCTCAATGCAAAGCTTCCGCCCCGGCCGCCCCGTCCCCACACATCGCATCACTTCGTAAGCGCCTTCGCCCAACGCCGTGAAGGATCTTGAACGGAAAAATTCCGGCTTCGATCGGCCCAAGCCGGGTCGCGGCGGCTGCCTGCAACCGACGGGGAGAAGCCTGAATTGTGAAATCTTTGCTATGGCAGCGAGTTTCAGTGGGACATTTGGGGTTCTGATCTCGCCTCGGAGAGGCGGCAGCATGTAGCCCCAGGCTTTCAGCCTGGGGAGGATGTTCGAGATGAAGAGAAGCCGTGAAACGGCGACAGTCACTCGGTAGACGACAAGACGGCCGCCACGTGCTATGCCGTGCAGGACACCGGAGCCGTTGCTGTTTCGATCACGACCAGCAGATCCGCCAGCGGTGTGTTCTTGAGTTCATCAACGACATTGCTCGGAAGTTGCGTGACGCATCCGCGGCGCAGGACGTGACCGGAATCCAGTTTGATTTCCGAAAACGGACCTCGAAAGACAACCGGCAGGGTGTCTCTGAGCATCCAGTGGCTTGAATGCTTCCAGTTTTGTTTCCCGAAGTTCGGCATCGCCGGCTGTGGTTCCGGAGGTTCTGAGTTTCTCGAACGGGGACAAGATCACTTCGTCCATCGGGCCGGATCGTGTTGCCAATGCTCTGGAGAGTCTCACGGATACGCTGCTTGTTCTGTCGAAGTGACGTGATGCTCTGGCCCGAGCGACGGCAGGCCGACGATTCCGCAGAACGGGGGTGGGCCCGTGATTACGTTTCTGCGAAGCGTGTTCCGGATCAGCCAGGCTCACTGACAGTCCGATTCCAGCCGGATACTTCCGGCAAACGAGTTCTCTCGCCCACCGGTCTACAGCGGCGCCAAGAAGAACGACACGCAGGAGTGCAGGAACACAAAGCGACGGGATGCGCGAAGGAGAGCGGTTGAACGAAGGGCATCCGGCTCACGTGGTGGCCGCAATGATCGGCCACAGCACGAAGGGTTCGGCGGGCCGGTTACGCTCAGGTGACCGAGGTCACTTCGACGCCTTCAACGGCCTGAAGTCTGACACAACGGTGGCCATGTAGCGAAGCGAAGTGACGCGAAACAAGAGAAAGTGGCCACACAGGTGGCCATGCTTGTGGCCAGCAAAAACGCTGACCCCCAGCGTTTTATCGAGCGAAACGCACTTTCAAATCTACCGGAGGCGGGACTCGAACCCGCACGGGATATTACTCCCAATGGATTTTGAATCCATCGTGTCTGCCATTCCACCACTCCGGCGTGGCGAGTGTTCTACGGTTTTGGCTTTGGCTGAGTCAAGGGATGGACGGCGATGTCCGCCGGGCTTCTTTGTTTTTGGGGACATCCGCCGGAACATTCAGGTTCATCGAATGTTTGACCGCACCAAAAGAAGCGACTCTCTCCTCAAAACAGAAGAGAGAGTCGCATCGAACTCATCAAAAGTCAGCCGCCGTCAGAAGTTACTTGCGAGCCGCCTTTTCTTTGCGCCGTCGCTCCAGAACTTCTTCCTGAATGTTCTTCGGTGCCTGACGGTAGCAGAGGAACTCCATGGTGAAGGTTCCTTTACCCTGCGTCATCGAACGAATTTCGTTGGCATAGTCGAACATTTCCGCCAGCGGAACTTCTGCCAGAATCACGCAGACGCCATCGTTGACTTCGGATGAAGTCACGATGCCTCGCTTGCTGGAAATGTGGCCGGTGACGCCGCCCTGGAATTCTTCCGGGGTCTCGATTTCCAGTTTCATGATGGGTTCCAGCAGAGCCATCCCGCATTTCGGCAGAATGGATTCTCGCATGGCTTCCTGAGCACACAGCTTGAACGCCATGTCGGACGAGTCGACGTCGTGATAGCTTCCGTCTTCCAGAATGATCTTGACGCCCACGACTTCGTATTCGCCCAGAGGACCTTTGCCCATCTGATCGCGGAAACCCTGTTCACAGGCCGGAATGTATTCACGCGGAATACGACCACCGGTGATGGCGTTCACGAATTCGAAGGTGTGTTCGGAATCCTCCGGCAGAGGCTCCATCTTGCCCACCACGTGACCGTACTGTCCGGAACCTCCGGACTGCTTGGCTCGCTTGTGGTTGAATTCCAGCGACTTGGTCGGCCGTTCCTTGTAGGACACGCGAGGCTCACCGATGACAGTCTCGCACTTGTATTCACGTCGAATTCGTTCGACGTAAACGTCCAGGTGCAGCTGGCCCATTCCGGCGATCAGAGTCTGATTGGTTTCTTCGTCGGTCAGAACTCGGAAAGTCGGGTCTTCACGGCGGAATCGTTCCAGAGCTTTGCCCAGCTTGTCCGCGTCGTCTCGCTTGGCGGGTTCAATCGACAAACGAATCACGGGATCTGCGACAAAGATGTTTTCCAGCGAGTACTCAACACCACCGCCCAGGAACGTATCCCCGGACGCGCAGTCGACGCCGACGACGGCGATGATGTCGCCCGCTTCGCCCACATCAATGTCTTCGCGGTCGTTGGCGTGCATGCGTACCAAGCGGCCGAAGCGGACACTGTTGCCCGTTCGAGCATTGATGTAGGACTGGCCTTTCTGAATCTTGCCTTGGTAAATACGCATGTAGGTCAACTGGCCGAACGCTTCCACGACGGTTTTGAAGGCCATCGCGACCATCGGGTCTTTGGAATCGTTGGTCAGCTTCACCCGGGGCGGATTACCGTGTTCGTCCGGCTGAGCGTTCTTGCTGTTGTCGTTCGCAAAAACTTCGACGTCCGTTGGGCACGGCAGGTACCGTGTGACAGCGTCCAGAGCCTGCTGAACGTTCTTGTTCTTGAAGGCACTGCCCATCAGGACCGGAGTGATCTGCTGAGCCAGTGTGGCCGAACGGATGATGCGATGAATATCCGCTTCCGGCACTTCCTTTTCTTCCAGCAGAGCTTCCATCAGTCCGTCGTCGAACTGTGACAGAGATTCCAGCATTTCCTGACGAGCTGCTTCGGCTTTCGCCTTCAGCTCTTCAGGAATTTCTTTCCGTTCAATCACTTCGCCTTCATCGCCGGAACAGTAAACAGCTTCCATACGAATCAGGTCGACGATACCTTTGAAGTTCGACTCTGCGCCGATCGGGATCTGCAGCGGAACCGCATTGGCCTTCAGCTTGTCACGCATGGCCTGCATGACTTTATCCGGATTGGCCCCGGTGCGGTCCATCTTGTTGATGAACGCAATTCGCGGAACACCGTAACGCTTCATCTGACGGTCAACCGTCAAAGACTGGCTCTGCACACCGCCGACGGAACACAGCACCAGAATAGCACCGTCCAGAACTCGCAGAGAACGTTCCACTTCAACGGTGAAGTCAACGTGGCCTGGAGTATCAATAATGTTCACGACGTGTTCAGGAATCTTCAGATCATCGTTCTTCCACGCGACTCGGGTCGCGGCGGAAGTGATCGTGATTCCGCGTTCACGCTCCAGTTCCATGTGGTCCATGGTCGCGCCGCCATCGCCACCCTTAACATCCCGAATCTTGTGAATACGACCGCAGTAATAGAGCATTCGCTCTGTCAGCGTCGTCTTTCCTGAATCGATGTGGGCGGAAATACCAATGTTGCGAACACGACTAAGGTCAGCCATTTCTCCAACCGTCCTGAGTGCTGAGGTCTGTCAGTTAGATAACAGTATCCTCAAAAACAAAAGAAAGACTGTGACGGAACATCCGCACAGAGAATCCACAAGGGGTAGCCGTTCCAAAGCGATCGGGCGAAAACTCACCCCGGAGTTGTCAAACGGCTGGAAGCATCACGGCGAAGGGTCAGCAGTGACCGGCGTCGATTCTGCTGACACAACTTCGAAATCCAACTGCGTCTCAATGAGCATCCATGACTCACATAACCAAAAACCGGGCGGAACAACGCTCCGTCCGGTTTTTTGAAGTGCGAATACTATCGACGCCAATTTTCCCGGAAAAGAGGGATTCCCTTTCATTTTTCAAATCTCAACACCTTTCCCGCCTGCGAAAAATGCTGATCTTCACCAGTTTTACACGGTGTTGTCACCGTGCGGGCAGCAGGACTTGATGGCGAATCGATCGTGACCGGAATGCCGTCTCACCGTGGGCGAGTCTCAAAAAACGCTCGGAAAACTTGCTGAAGAATCAAATACCAGAGTCGCGGTGGTGTTGCGTCACGTCACGACTTCTGGCGGATCGAGTCCTCCAGACGCCATTATTATCACTCGTTCCGTTGCTCATTCGCAGGCCTGGCGCCTTTCGGGGCAGCCGACGATCGAACTCGAATCCAGTGATCGGTGAAACTCAGGTAGTCATTCGACGGAACCTGTGGCATGTGGCACTCCAGACAGTTGTCGCGGCGGTCTGCGACGGGGCAGTCGACGGATCGTCCATTGGCCTGGTCATGGCAGCGGAGGCAGGCGGCCGCATGATGCTTCCAGTCTCGCGAAGCCTGACGATGAGGATCGTGACAACTGATGCAGTCGAACCGCTGAAACGTGCCGTCCGGATTCTTGACCTCTCGCTGTTGCTGAAAACAGGGAGACTGGACCAGCCCAACGGACGCGAACCGAACGAGTAGACCGTCTTCGGGCGACAGGGGACTTCCCATCTCAGTGGCCCGGCGGTGACATTCACCACATCGGTCGACCGATTCTTCCGGTGTCATTTCTGAATAACGTTCAATTCCGGATGACAGCCCTCGATCCATATCGTCGACGTGCTGATCAGCATCCCCATGGCAGCGACGACATCCGACGTTGGGGATGATTTGATCAAGCAGAATCCGATCGTCCTGAACCGGAACAAACGTGGCATGGCAACCAAAGCAGTTGATTGTTTCCGCGGTCGACTTGAGACCACCGAGCCCGTGTATCCCTCGTCCGCTGGTTCCATTTTCCATTCCCAGCGTGATCCCCAACTGGTCACCAGGATACCAGCTGACAAGGTGCTCGGCAGAAATCGTCCTGCCATTCGCGGTATGGAACGTTAACAGCGGCGTTCGGGCGTGTGTTCCGGACCCGAAGATCCATTCAAACCCCGGACGCCCCGGATACCCGCTCGATGATACGGCAATGCGATCCGAATCGACGTGGTAGCTGAGAACACTGTCGTTATCCGGATTCATGAACGTTTTCCCATCGAAGCAAGCGCGGACCTCCTGTGCTGTGGCTCGCGTCAGTGTTCCGGAGTGAGGTGCATCCCTGAATGCTTCCACGACTTCCTGATGACATTCGGCACATCGTTGCTGTGAGTGTCTCGGGGGATGACTTAAAACCACTGGGGCCGAAACTTCCGGCGAACGTTCGGCAAGCCAACCGGATGTCCATCCCACAACGCCGGCCAACAGGACAAGCGCCCCGGAGTAGATGGCCATTCCACGGATTGGCATTGGCGATTTCATGGTTGAGTCGCTCATTGTTGCTGACTGCTGAAGGTCTTTGTCTGGTCGTGCCAGTGGATCGCAGCCGTTCTGAGCGGCGTCTCCAGCGATTCGTTTAACAGAGAGGCCAGCAATTCCGTTGTTCTGTCAGGCTTTCCCAGCTCCAGCCAGATCATCGCGGTTGCGAATCTCTGTTCCGGCGTGCCTTCCGTCAGTGCCGAAATCGCGTCGGGCAGATTGCCACGAACATAGTGGGATACGCAATCCGCCCACTGAGACCGATACAGAGTCTCAGTAGATTCAGGTCTCACCGCCGCAGCATCGTTCCGGGGCTCGGCGAATCCTGATCCATGATTCTTTGTTAGGCCCGACATTGTCTGTACCACCAGTTCCCGAAAAAAACTGGAACGACCGAACTCCAGTGCTTCGCTTTCAGCGATTGCCTTCTGACAGAGATAGAATTCGTCCCAGAGCAAGGGGTGTTGTTGTTCCTGTCGCACAGGCAGCAGAGCTCGCAGGGCAGCCATGTTCAGCCGCATCGTTCGGAAACGCCGACTTTGTCGAACAGCCGGCATCGGGTCGACTTTGCCGGTGACCATCTGCACAAAATCCGTCCGCCATCCCATTCCGTCATAGACATCAATCCCCGGTGCCCATGGCCCCGCTTCCACGAAGTCCTCCTGCAACAGGTTTTCCAGAATGATCCGGTCGAAAGCCGTGTCATCTGTTGAGACGTAAGGCACGATCGGGGAGTCGAGATCAATGGAACGCCACGTCGACAGCTGAAGGTCGCGGAGCAGCTCAGCCTGTTCAATGGGAACGATCATCAAATCAACCTTCCATGACGCCAGTTGGTTCACCCATCCGCCCCAGGAACCATCCTGTCGTCGATATCGTGCTCGATGTGCGCCATGAAGATCGTGAATCAGTGCCTCATGAACCGACAGTCGACCGTTCAGCAATGCCTGACGAGGCGTGTCGACCAACTTCATCTGCGGAAACAGCCATGCAATGACGCCGGCACTGCGAATGTCGGTGGCCCATGCAATGGGGTTGGCTTCTTCAAATTCCCTCGGGGACGGTAGTCTTTCAAGGATCGGCGACAATGAATCAACGTCGAGCAGCCGATGATCCAGTTCGGCAGAAATCCCCCAGCTCAACCGGCGATAATCCGGCAAGAACCGTCCGGAAGCATCCGCAACGCATAAACACAGGACCAGCAACGCCAGGACGGCTCGTGTGCCGTTTCGATGCACAAGCCGAAACGATTCTGCCGGAATGCCCGCCCTTCGATCACCAGTCGTTGCCGTGAGTAACATCCACACTCCGGACACCGGGATGTTCTCTCGATTCAGCAGGCCCGCCAGAATAGGAACCAGTGTCATCAACAGCGGCCCTGCACGACCGTCAGCGACAAACCAGGAATCACCGGTTCCGGCCCCAATCGCACGTGTTTTCGCGGCTGACACACAGCTGGTCACCGCTGCCAACACGAAAACAAATTCCGACGCTGTCCACGGTACTGACTGGAACAATGTTGCTGACTCGCGACCGCACAGTGTTGAAGTGCCGGAGACCACATTCGGAGCGAGCGTCAACAGCCAGTCCCGAAACAGCAATGGCCCTCGAAACGTCAGGCTTGCGGCGGAGACGGCCAACAGGACCAGACAGATTGCCCGCCACTTCCATCGCAGCGACTGCCCCAATGATGGCTCATCGGCAAACACCTGTTGATCAGGTTCATGGCGAACGTTGCTGAATTTCGGAGACGTACAAATCAGCCAAAGAATCCCCCACACGGCACCGAAGCTCAGATTTGCCCAGACAAGGATCAGAAGAAAAATCAGGCAATACGGTGGGTTGGAATTCGCCGTTTGTGGGAGACGCCGGTGAAGCAGACTGGCGAGACACAGCAGCCCGACCACGTCAAACAACGGTGAAGCTGGTTGCATGGCATCGCGTGTCAAATAAA
>JAGQPY010000197.1 GCA_020426485.1 Planctomycetaceae bacterium | reverse complement strand
CAATTCGCTCCGATCCCGGTGCTCTGATCACTTTCCCGACTGACCATGCGAATCGGTGGTCCCGAACAGGAAGTACCCCCGGAAACTCAGTCGATCGAGCGTACTTTTAACCTACGATGCAAAAAGCGAACATGCAGCAAAATCCGGCCCGGATTCGGCATTTCCACACATTCAGGACGCCTCAGACACACGCCGGTCGTCGATCCTGAAATGGTTCTGAGGGTCAATCGCCGATAATTTTGACCAGAACCCGCTTCTTTCGGCGTCCGTCAAATTCGTAGTAGAAGATGTGCTCCCATGGGCCAAGGTGCAGCTTTCCTTCGGTGATCGCAACTACGACCTCGCGGCCCATAATCTGACGTTTGTGATGCGCGTCTGCGTTGTCCTCACCGGTCCGATTGTGATGGTATCGCGAGGGCGACGGATCGAAGGGAGCCAGTTCTTCCAGCCATTTGTCGTAATCCCGATGTAATCCGCCTTCATTGTCGTTGATGAAAACGGAAGCCGTGATGTGCATGGCGTTCACCAGCACCAGGCCTTCCTGAACATCACTTTCGTCCACCAGTTTTTCAACATCATCGTGAATGGAAACGATCCCGCGGCGGGCATCGACATTCATCCAGAGTTCGCGCGTCAGGGACTTCAATGGAAAACCTCAACTCAACGAGAAAGTAACGGGAAAAAGAAAAACCTCACTACGAGGGAAAATCGTCGCCAGTCGTTAACGAACCGTTCACACAGAAGACCACTTCAGATCGTTCGATGGCGGCTATTCAATCAGCAGCGATCGATCAACCGCCAAACGCAGGAGCATCCTTTGCAGCGATGGAGACGCTGATGAATCGGGTCGAGAGCCGTCGCCTGCCGACGCCGAGAAGCGAAACTCCTTCAGACGATCATTCAGCTGATCATGATTCGCATTTCCATCCAGCTGGCGAATCAGAAACCGTTCCTCCGCAGACAAACGTGGAACACTCTGATGCCACTGACTAACCAGCATTCTGCCCTGCTCCGCCCGCAATCGATTAAACGCGGAGACCCTTGGCCTGTCCGAGATCATTTGCGAGATCGGCGGCGGTGAAACACACATTCGTATCAAGCCAGCGCCGAAGGCAGCCAGCATGGATCGGGCCATGACCGTCTGCCCTTCCGTCAGTGAATCCGGATCATCTTTGGCCGGACTGTGAAAGGCTTCGGGGAGTAAGCGGATAGATTCCTGATAGAGACGATCGATCTCAACAGGAGCAGGATAGATTCCGGCAAGGTAGATCATCGCCGCCTTGCCAAGAGGCTCAATCATGGTGAAGGAACCCGATGAATACTGAAGTGTCACCGGTTCGCGGCTGTCAGGCCGGATATTCAGGTTCCGAACAGGTTCCGCCAGGGCCACGTAAGCACCGGCCGTCACACGGTAGTCAATCTGCCGATTCAATGGCGTCTCAGCATGTGTCAGCATCGATCGGCGATATGAACTGTTCACCAGATAGTCCAGCAGTTGCTCGCGTTCCGGAATCCTTGTCCGTGCCAGCGTCTGCTGAGCTTCCGACGACAATCCAAGGGCAGCCACCTGGGCCATATCTGCTTCGCAGACGAACTGCAAATCGTGTTTCACCAGTCGGTCATTGAATTCGCGGAAGTAGAGAGGCTGGTTGAAGTCCGTGATAAAGTCGTGGTAGAGGTAGTAGTCTGACGAGGTTCTCAGGGTCTCGCAGACTTCCCGATAGACGCGACTGGCTGGTATCTCGTCCGGAGTGCAGCGAGCCAGGAATTCAACGGCTTTGCGAGCCTCAACGACCTTTTGGTCCACAGAAGCGAACGCCTGCACATGCTGGCGAATAAAATGCCGCACGATTCCCCGCAGGTCCCAGCCCGGTCGAACATTCCACGAAACCACCGCTGATCCGCCGGGGCTCAGGTTTTCGCGACAGACTCGCAACACCGCTTCCCGTTCTTCATCGGTGGACCACGAAAAGACACCGGGACACAGGATGTAATCAAACTTTCCCCAACTGGTATCCACATCCCGAACGTTGGCCGTGCGAAATTCGGCGTTCTGCAGGTTCAATTGTTGAGCCTGATGATTGGCTTCCTCAATTCGTTCGGCCACCAGATCGAAGCCCACGAACCGGCTGTCCGGAAACATCTCGGCATACGGCAGCAGGTTCGTCCCATCCGCACATCCGATTTCCAGAACTCGACAGCCTTCCAGCGGAGCAGGAGACAGCCCAAAACAACGGGCCATGAACTGAATTTGCCGGGGGTGGATGAAAGGATCGGCGGCTCCTGGATAGGCAACCTTGCTGTATTCAGATCCCCCGGAGTCCGCAGAGTCAGGCATTGGTCGATTTCTGATCAGAGATTTGGAACAGTCAAAAACGGCCACTCGCCCCGTTGGTTCTTTCCCGAATGACTCGAAGTGAAGGGCAACTGGACGGTCCGAAGGAACAGCGCCGCCGATAACTTCGTCCCCTTTGAAAGATCAGCCGAAAGCAAGACCCGAGGGACAAGCAAATCCAGTAAATCCTGAGGCGAAAACGAAACAGCCGTTCGTCGCCCCTACATCGTTCACCGATCCGGCCTTTGTCAGGGAGGATTGGAACAAAATCGCGGCAATTCGGGCAGCACGAGGAATTCTACAGGTCTGAAGCCCAGTGTCTGCGTTTCTGAGTCCGTGCGGAGCACAGCAATCGATTGCAGGTGGGGTTGTCCTGATTCCGATGTTTGTATCGAGTCTCAGAATCCAAGTGGTCGATCCGAATTTCGAGGGCAGGATTTTCCCGCCGATTCTCGACCTGCCTCAGAGGCATGGTTCAGCAAAACCAGCCACTGGTGACGTCCCAAAGAGTCTTTTCGAACTTTGCAATTAGTGGTATCGTCATGGCGGCGAAACTGGCTGCTTTTCTACGTTTTTGAACGTTTTTTTCTCGACATTGCCTTGTTTGGTAAAGGGATAATGCCCGTCTTTATCAAAGCCCGTCATTGCGCCCAGCCGTTACGGCTGCGCGGCGAATGATCGGACTTCGGGCTCACTTCCTGTCGCCGATTCTGCTCGAATTAATTGCCTTAAACTCAATTCTGTCAATGGTTTAAACACCCGACGATGTCTCAGCGCGTGAGAAATCACAGAGACATCAACGGGCCCAAGGACGCATTTACATGCTGATTTCAAGCTGGCTTAAGTCACTCCGTCGTTGTGTCCACCACCGTCCGGCTCGCCAGAATCGTCGTCGCCATACCGAGCGGCCATCCAGTTCTCAGCCAACTCTGCCCTCCATCCATGAAGCTCTGGAAGAACGCGTCCTGCTGGCGGCTCCCACGCTGGTAAAGATCGCTTCGTCAAACACTGGACGTTTGATCAGTACCGATCCCATGGCTCCGGACACACTGCCGGTCGCTCCCGAGCAGTTCACGTTGACCTTCAACCCGGGACAGACGATCGATATTCCGTCGGCTCAGGGGGCGATCACCGTCACGGATTCTGTGGGAAGTCCGGTCAACATCGGCTTTATCGGTGCGGGAGCATCCCCGGAAGAGGTCGTTGTCCGGTTCGCGGAGAACCTTCCGGATGGCAGCTACGAAGTCAACATTTCGCCGGCACTTCAGAATACCAGCGGTGAGTTTTTCAACGACACCAACGGCACCGGTACCGGCATCGCTCAGAGCGTGCCGTTCAACCTTGATCTGGGCGCGCAGGTTCTGGCCGTGGTACCGCAGCCGGTTGATATTTCGGGAGCTGCACTGAGTCAGTCCAAAGACACTATCGTTGTTTACTTCAATGACGACGATCTGAACCCGACGCTGGCCGAAGACCCGGCGCTGTATCAGCTGATCAATGCGACACCGAATCCAGCGAACCCGGCGGATATTGTTCGTTACCCGACCAGCGTCGTTTATGACCCGGTGGCCGACACCGCCACGCTGACATTTTCCGGCCCGATCGACAGCCAGTTCGGACCGGGCGAATCCCTGTTCCGCCTGCGAATCGGCAGTAATGAAACCATCCCCGGCGCGCCGACGACGCTGAGTTATTCCGGCAGCGCCACCACGGATTTCGGTTACCTTCAGGACGTCGATGCTGACGGGGTCAATGAGTTCGCAGAAGTCACCTTTCATCTGGCAGATCCGGCTCCCGGAACATCAGAAGAAGGTAAGGCCGTTGTCATCACGTTCAGCGTGAACGGTGGCGCGACAACCAGCGTGCCGATCATCGCGCCGAACACGACCACCGGTCAGATCGACATCACTGTCAGTTCCGCCACCGGCCTGGAAACCACTCTGGGTGAATTGCTGGCTGCGATTGCCGGCAGCGAAGATGCTCGAAAGCTGGTCCGGCTGGAAGTGACTCCAAACAGCAATCTTGCGGCCACGATCGGCAGCACCATCACGAGTGGTTCCACGCTGACATTGTTTGATGCGGGTTCGAGCTTCCGCTCCTCCGGAAGTCAGGCCAACCTTGGGAATCTTGGTTCCGGAAAGGTCGTGGTTTCGGGCGCCATCGACCGTCAACTGGTGCCCCTGGATTACCCGGGTGCCTTTGATGAGCCAGGTCAGCGTGAACTGGAAATCTTTCGGTTCGTGCCCAGCTTTGATACTCGCTTCCATCCCAGCTTTGTGGATGAGCCCACATTGATCGAAGATTCTTTCGATCGGTTTCCGCTGGCCTTCGTGGATCCGGCCATCACGGACAACGAAGGCATCGAAACCCTGTTCTACAACTTCCAGACGTTTGTCGGCTATGACCCGGACGGGCTGGAGCGAACGAACGTTATCACGGAAAACCAGAAGCAGCGCGTTCGAGAAGTCTTTGACTTCTACGGCAACTACCTCGGCATTCAGTTTGTGGAGACCGCCAACCGCGGATTCACGATTGCTCGCAGTGACCTGCGCGTTCTGGAACCGGAATACTTTAACGGAGCCGGTGACGGACTGGTCGGAGCAGCGGACCCTGCACGTCAACTGGCCATTCTGGATGCAGCCGAAAACTGGAACGACACCTTTGGTGACTATTCCGGAACCTCAGCCGTCAACTTCTTCGAAGAATCGATGGAGGTCATCGGTCTGCTGCTGGGTCTGGGTAACACGGACCACCAGCCGCCGGGAACCGTTCAGGGATCGACGGCTGACCTGCTGTTCACCACAACATCCACTACAAATCTGGTGGAACTCGACTACCCCGGTGACATCGACATCGTCGCTGGCAAGGTCGTGCATCCACCGGAATCAAAAGACATCGACCTTTATCGATTTCAGGTGGACCAGACCGGTTTGTTTTCTGCCGAAGTCTTCGCCGAACGCCTGACCGGAGCGGACACCAGCCTGCTGGATGCAAATCTGAAACTGTATCGCGTTACGGAATCGGGCGGTGCTGTCGTTGAATCAGAACTGATCGCATCCAACGACGACTACTTCAGCGAAGATTCATTTATCGAACTGGAACTGACGCCGGGCGTCTACTTCATCGGCGTCAGTGCCAGCGGCAATGATAACTATGATCCATCGATTGAAGACACAGGGGCCGACGGTCGAACTCAGGGCAAGTATGAACTCAACCTGGATTTCCGCCCCAATGTCAACCTGAGTACCCAGCGGATTGAATTCAGCACGATTCCGACCGGCGGCACATTCCGAGTCAGCTTCGACGGTAATACCAGTGTTCCCATCGCCGCTGGTGCGACGGCAGCCACGGTTCAAACGGCCCTGACTCCGCTGGTTGGCACCGGGAACGTGTCGGTGACTCAGGCGGGTACCGACTACGTCGTGACATTTCTCAACGGGGCTGCGGACGGAAAACAACCGCTGTCCGTTGACGACGCGAACCTGACTGGTGGCGTGACGGCAATCGGCCGAACCAACGTCCTGGCTGATGCCACGGGAACGTTGTTTGACGGCGATCACGATGGCGTTGCTGGTGGAGTTTACAATTTCTGGTTCCGAGCCGTCCCGGCCGCTCAGACCTTCTTCGTCAACCGAACGGAAGTGATCAGCGCCGGCAACTTTAACACGTTGGCCAGCGGCGAACGTGTTTACAGCGAAATCGACCGGGCTCTGGCAGACGCCGTACCGGGCACGATTGTGCGTATTGTGGGCAATGCGACGGGGGTCGGGTACGAAATTGGTCGCAGCGGCATCACGCTGCGTGACGGCAGCACGCTTGAGGTTCCCAAAGAAGTCACCGTCATGATTGACGCCGGTGCCATCCTGAAGCTCCGCAGTGCCCGCATTGGAGTCGGCAGCTTCGACCTGGTCACCGATCGCAGCGGTGGTGCTCTGCAGGTGCTGGGAACTCCGGAACAGAAGGTCGTCTTCACGTCATGGCTGAACGAGTCCATTGGAACGGACACGACACCCACACCGACAACTCCGGGCAAGGGAGACTGGGGCGGGATCGTCTTCCAGAACGACATTGACGCGTCGACGGCAGGCCGAACTAACTATGCAGCGGACGGAATCTTTCTGAATTACGTGTCCCACGGAGAATTTACGTACGGCGGTGGTCGCATCAATGTCGGATCCACGCTGCAGACGATCAATCCAATTCACACAATCTCTTCTCGTCCGACGGTTCTGCACAATACCATCGTGCTGTCCAACGACAGCGCGATGTCGGCTGATCCCAACAGCTTTGAAGAAACACGCTACAACGACCACACACGGATTGGTCCGGAGATCTACGGCAACATCCTGTCGGAACGCACCGATAACCTGGAGGCCGTCAACACAGTCGACACCAGCGGCAATCCAATCACCGTTCAGAATGCCTCCAACGGCCTGTTCATTCGGGTATTGACACCGGCCGGGACAGCACAACAGACACTCACGGTACCCGCTCGATTTGATGACCGCGATATTACTCACATCCTGACCGCCAACCTGGAGATCAAGGGAACCGCAGGTGGCCGTCTGGATACCGTCACCGCTCCGGAACTGGACCGCGGGACACCCAATCAGACTCGCCTGACATCAACGGGCGTCGGCGATCTGCCATACGGAACATATTCGTATCGCATGACGTTCGTGCAGCGAGACACCGGCGGCAACATTCTGGCAGAAAGCCCGCCGTCTGATCCATCGGAATCCATCTTCATCACGGGTGACCCAACCACCGGTAGTGCGATTCAGCTGACAAATCTTCCGGCCGCGACAGGCCAGTTCAATGGTCGGCGACTTTATCGCAGTCACGACGGGATCGTGTTCACACTGGTTGAAGAGCTGAACGCTTCGACCACCACCTATATCGATCGCCAGTTCGCTTCCGGTCGTCCTCTGGATACACGCAGCTACGATCAGTCGGCCGCTCGGTACGACGCTCGCCTGGCCATTGATCCGGGCATCATTCTGAAACTGGAAGACGCCGCGATTCAGGTCGGCATTGGTGCTCAGTTCATCGCCGAAGGTGAACCGGGACGAGAGATCATTTTCACATCGCGAGCCGATGACTCCTACGGGGCCGGCGGAGTCTTCGACACGAATGACGACGCTGCCAGCGCGAGCCCGTCGGTTGCACAGCCCGGTGACTGGGGCGGAATTTTCATCGGTCATACCAGCTCCGCCAGCATTTCCGATGCGCTGATTTCCTACGGCGGTGGTTCTGCCACGGTTCCCGGTGGATTTGCAACGTTCAATGCCATCGAAGTCCATCAGGCTCAGGCGCGCATCGTAAACACCATTCTGGAAAACAACGCGGATGGCACAGGCGGACCGTCGCCCTCGCATCGGTTCGGCCGTGGTTCCAACACTTCGGGCACGGTTTTCGTCCGCGGTGCTCAACCGGTTATCGCCGACAACATCATTCGCGACAATGCGGGACCAGCCGTCAGCATCAACGTCAATGCTCTGAACAGCGAGATCGTAACTGACTGGGGCCGCACGCGCGGAGAACTCTTAGCTCTGCCAGGCAATACCGGAAATCAGGGTCCGTTGATCTCCGGAAACCGTTTCGGTCGCAACGGCCTGAACGGCATGGTGGTGCGAGGAGAAATCCTGACCACGCAGAGTGTCTGGGACGACACCGGTATCGCGCACATTGTCCTGAATGAAGAGATCATTATTCCGGACGTCAGCACTTTTGGCGGTCTGCGACTGGAAAGCAGTTCGGTTGAGAGCCTGGTCGTGAAACTCGACGGCCCCAATGCCGGATTTACGGCGATGGGACGTCCGCTGGATATTGAAGACCGTATCGGTGGAGTGCTGCACATCGTCGGTCAGCCCGGCAAACCAGTGGTCCTGACCTCTTTGGATGATGACACTGTGGGAGCCGGTCTGAATCTGTCCGGGCTGCCTCAGAATGACACCAACGCCAACGGCACCGCCACGACCGCATCGCCGGGAGCATGGCGGTCCGTTCGTATTGACCAGTACGCTCACGACCGAAACGTGGGCATCTACGTGGAAAACGAATCCGACAGCGCCTCAGCGCCGGGAGAAAATTCCACACCGGACGGCGCCGAGCCGCTGGGCGAACTGGCACCGCTGGAGAACATCGTCAACGCCGGTGACCTTGCACCGCTGACGGGACCAGCGGGCTCGCTGCGAGGCGGCGGTGACGACACGCTTCGCCTTGGTTTTGAAATTCAGGGTGTTATCAACGAAACCAATGACATCGATGTCTACAGCTTTGTTGCCACCGCTGGCAGCGAGATCTGGATCGATATCGATCGGACAGCGACGGCTCTGGACACGGTCGTGGAACTGGTCGACATCAACGGTGACATTCTGGCTTCTTCAGACGACACGATCGCTGAACAAACGGGGCTGTATCCTGTCTACGAAGACGCTGCCGCCGTCGCAGGCGGTCTGAAGGCGAATACACTGAACAAGTCGATGTTCGAGAGTGACGACTTCTTCAGCACCAATCAGCGAGATGCCGGACTGCGAGTTGTTCTGCAGGGAAGTCTGGGTTCGCGAGGTACGTATTACGTTCGCGTTCGCAGCAGCAATATTGATCCTCTGGAAGTCGACGTCGACCCGCTGAACCCCCTCGCGTCGCGAGCTCCTCAGCGGGATTCATCGCTGATTGGCAATGGGAAGACTTCGGGAGCCTATCAGCTGCAGGTTCGCCTTCAGGAAGAAGATGAAACTCCAGGTTCCACGGTTCGCTATGCCGACATTCGTTACGCCACAACGGGTATCGAAGTTCTGGGCCAGCCCGTTCATTCGCCTTTGAGCGGCGAGTGGGCCGAAGATCCCGACGGCGACGTTTCCAATACGCGAGGTGGCGCGCCTGATCTGGGCAACGTACTGAGCACCGATCGCGGAGTCATGACGATCTCCGCCAATATCGGTCGGGAAGATGATATCGACTGGTTCCGGTTTGATGTGATTCCGGACAGTGTTCGTGATGCTGCGGTTTCCAATCCAGGTGGTCCGCTGGTCTTCGAAGGCAACACTCCGATTGTCTTCGATATCGACTACGCGGACGACAACGGGGGCGGCAATCTGCGATTGTCGATCTTCAACTCAGCCGGCCAGCTGATTCTGTTCGGTGAAGATTCCAACATCACGGATGATCGTCCGGCCGGAAACGAACCATTGGGTGACCAGGACGACATTTCACGAGGCTCCGTCGGCGCG
>JAGQPY010000196.1 GCA_020426485.1 Planctomycetaceae bacterium | reverse complement strand
GCTTTTCGGCGATCGTTTGTCAGCAAAATCCAAAGCGGCGACAGGTCTCCGCTCTCCAGGGTGGCGCTGTCCAGCTAAGACAGAAGGCCGTCGATCGGCGAATGGCTCGTCACAAGGCGGATGAGATCAACGGGCAGGTTGTTCTGCAGTCGAATCTGCCCGACGTCGAAGACGGTATGAAAGATCGTGGACAGCAGATTGGCAATCGTCCATGGTTCTGACTGCGGTCGTCCGGCATCGCGAGTTGACTGACCAATCACCGCACCGCGTTGTGCTCCGCCGCCGTAGATCAGCAGCGGAGCCAGTCCGCCCCAGTGATCGCGTCCGCCTTTGGAATTGATCCTTGGCGTACGCCCCATTTCTCCACAGCAGACCAGCATGACGTCGTTACTGAGTCCGCGTTCCTCCAGGTCATCAATGAATGCCGACAGCGCGTGATCCAACGGGCGGCCCATGTACCGCATTCCTTCGTCCATGGTGGCATTGTTGATATCCGCATGCATGTCCCACACAAAGTTGGTGGTCACTGTGACAAATCCGCAGCCCCGTTCCACCAGTCGCCGAGACATCAGCAGCAGCTTGCCCAGCGTTCGGACGTTGTCCACGTAGTTGTTATAGTTGCGCCAGCGACGGCTGATCTGATCCGGAGAAATCAAGGGTTTTGTATCGTATCGCCGAATGGTGGCCGGGGACTCGTGACGCAGGTCAAACGCTTCTGCTGCTCCCCCGATAATTGTATCGAAGGCCTGCTGCCGAAATCGGTCCACGCCGTTCAGTAAATCACCTGCATCCATCTGTCGCTTCAGCAGATCCAGTTGAGTCAGCAGGTGTCGGCGATTGTCCAGCCGTTCTGCCGTCAATGACAGCTTCATGTTTTCCTGCAGTGGACCACCACTGCCGGGAATGAACGGAGCGTAAGCGCTTCCCAGTGCCCCGGTGCTGTCAAATCGGCCGAACTGAGTCACCATGGGCTGGCAATCCGGATCGACCGATTGTGGAAACAGCGAGACGTTCCGAGGCAGACCATTCGCCGGGTGATTCGTCCCCGCCACTCGCGAGTACACCGACCCAACGGACGCTCCCATGGATGTCTTCGACACGACGGGTTTGATATCGTGATTACCGTCACCCGTTGTGAAGGATCGAACAACGGAAAATCGATCAAGTCGTTGAGCCAGACCGGGAAACGTGCCTCCAAAAGTGATCCCGGGAACCGCAGTCGCCAGTTCGCCCGTCACACTGCGAATCTCTGCGGGTGCGGTCATCTTGGGATCGAAGGTTTCGATCTGGCTGGGACCGCCGTGAAGAAACAGAAAGATCACAGACTTGCCGGTCAGGACGGATGTCGCATCCGCATCCGCCAAAGCCGTCCCCGCAACGGTCAGTTTCTGCGCGAGGTTCATCGCGCCCAGGCTGCCAATCTGAAGCATCGCACGACGTGACGGACGATCACTGAACATTGAAAGCATCTGTAGGGTCTCCATCGGCCAGAGAAGACTGAGCATTCAAAAAAACGTTCCGCCGGACTCGCTTCTGCCGCTGAAGAACGCCGGATTCTGCAGGAGACAGCATACCAGCCCAAAACAGAAATGCATTGCCTGAAAAGGGCGGACCCCCAACTCCGTGATCAGTTTTCTGTCGTCGAAATCGTAACAATTTGGTCAGTAAGCCCCTCTTTCAGAAGTCTCACGACCTCCGCGACTGCCATCGATGCCGTGAAACGGACATCAGAAAACGGTTCACCGCATTTGACTTCTCGCGCTGGCTGCACAGAGTTTCCGGCCAGTTATCCATCCACCTCGCGCAAAGATCGTTCCATCAGATCGGCAATCGCAAGGTCGTCGGGAGTTCCGCGACGTCGAAGTCCTTCGATGACGGACTGACGTCGTGACTCACTGTGGTTTTGACTCAGCTTCCACTTGGCATCAACACGTTCCACGTTCAGACGAAACGCAACGACCGCCCTGGCGAGGTCAGCCATCCATGAACGATCAACACTCTGTACCTGCCACGGCATCGACTGGTGACGTTCATAGACCTGAACCGTGTCTCGAAGCAGCTGATCAACGTCACTCGGGTCAGCGATCACGGAGAGGCGTCCATAAACGTGGACGGCAACATAGTTCCACGTTGGAACAGCATTTCCAGCCTCATACCAGGACGGCGTGATGTAGGCATGCGGCCCCTGAAAAATTGCCATCGACTGAGAATCCTTCAGTTGCGCCGCCTGAGGATTTGCTGCGGCCAGATGCCCCACCAGGCACCATCCGCCGTCGGATTGTTCCGATACCAGCAGCGGAAGATGCGTCGCCTGAACGTCACTTCCCGCTCCCGTCACGAGTGTGGCAAAACTGAACCGACGAATGTGGTTCAACACGGTGTGCTTGTCGTCCTGCCGAAAAGCGAGAGGAACGTACATGCAGTTGTCTCCACGAATGGATCACAAATCTGTGAAAGGGCCCCTCGGACACAAGGTACCCCCGGAAGTTCCTTCGGTGGTCAGATTTTGACCACCATTCCGGCAGCGATCCTCCGGGCAGCTGTGACTGCAAAGCCTTTGATAATAGCAACTTAAGTGAGGACTTCCAATTACTGACTCACCCCCGTCGACCTGCTCAAGGCAATGTCACAATTTCAGCGCGTGTACAGGCTAGTATCTGGCAGGCGGATTTATTTCATCTTGGTGGCGTTTTCAGGCAGTCAACACCTAGGTGTATCTGACTTTTCCGCACCTGCGTGGTTTTAAGTCAACGGAAGATGATTGATTTCGCCTGCTCACCGATCAGCCACTTTGGTATCCGGAAACGAGCGGGCAACTCGAACCGTCCTCAGAACAACGGCCGTCAAATGAAGAATTCTCGCAAACCGAAGCCAGCTTCCAGCCAGAGTCCTGGTTCCATTGGCAGTTTGAATGCAAAGCCGTCTGGTGGCCAGGCGGCTCGGGAACACCATGAGCTGCCGTGGCTGTCCGGCCGGGTGCCCGATGGTTTCTGGGATTTTCGTGAAAACCGAGTGCGGTATCTGGACTGGCTGGCGGATCAGCTTGGTTTTCAGGAACCGGACGACTGGTACCGAATTCATCGTCGCGATTTTCTGAAGAATCACGGGGGTGGTTTGTTTCGCATCTGCTACGACTCGTCGCCGTACACCGCGATGCTGGACTATCGCCCTGACTACGACTGGAAGCCCTGGCTTTTCGGGGGAGCTCCTACGGGATACTGGCACGAAGTCGAAAATCGACGGATCTTCATGAAGTGGCTGGGTGAACAGCTGGGCTACACGACACCAGACCAGTGGTACGGTGTCAATCGCATGGATTTCTTCGTCAACGGTGGAGCCGGCCTGCTGAACAACCAGTATGACGGGCAGGTTCAAAAAGCCGTTCGGGAATTTATGCCCGACCATCCCTGGCTGGAATGGCTGTTCGCCAACGTGCCGCGAGGTTTCTGGAACAACGTCGACAACCGACGACGCTTCATGCAGTGGATGGGCGAACAGCTTGGCTTTCAGCAGGTTGAGGACTGGTATCGGATTCGTCGCGAAGATTTCGAACGATTCGGTGGTGCGGGAATGCTGGTTGGATACTTCGCGGGTTCAATCTTTAAATCTCTGGTGGATTTCCGACCGGATTTCGCCTGGGATCAGAAGACGTTTGCTCAACGGAGGCGGCTTCGGCAACATGCCGGCGACGTCGTAACTCCATCCCGCCAGCCTGAAACATTTGTCTCCGCAACCCCTGCACTGGCGTCGACAGATGCCGCCACTGTTCTGATCAATGTGGAGTCAACCACGTCCGGTGAACCCAATCTGACACCGTGAGAGACAACAGAATGCCGATGTTTTTCGGTTATCGGTTTCTGTCGAATGCTGCGGCTTCAAATCAAACGGCCATTTAAAGACACAGCGAAGGACGAGGTAACGGGGTTCAGACAACGGCGACACTTGGTCCGTTCCGCCATCCGTCGATACACTCAGCTGCCCAATCGCCCGAATTCCTGTTGACCAACACCCGTCGACGCTGAGACATCGAGGCGCTGGTCAGTACAGCCGCGTGCCGTGAGCGCCAGCTCTGGACCAGAGAGCCCCCCCAAAAAAATCGCTGGTTGATTTCTCTTCCCGACCGCGTGTCGGCACTGCAGATTTCGTCAATTCAAACGGCAGCGGCCAGAAGCCCAAAGTCTCTGTGCTGATGGCAGTCGCGCAAGATACTTCGGTTTTCTGCACACCGATGACTACCCGAACAGCGCTGACACGGGCTGTCCCTGATCGGTCATGGGAACCGGGCGGTCACCGTCGTAGAGATTCTGCGACGGATCGATCTGCATTGCGGCCAGAATGGTTGCGAAGGCGTCCGGCACAGACACGCCGTTTTCGACAGGCTTCATTGCCAGTTCATCACTGACGCCCCATGCTCCACAATGCTGCAGTCCGCCGCCGGCCAGCACCATGCTGAAACAGGTGGAATGGTGCCCGCGGCCACCACCGGAATCGAACTGAGCCGGGCGACCGAATTCTGTATTGATCACAATCAACGTCTTGTCCAGCATTGAACGCTGCTGCAGATCCTTCATCAGCGCGGCCATCGATTTGTCCAGTTCCTGAATCAACAGATGCTGATTCAGCTGGCCGTCATTGTGAGTATCCCAGCCGGTGCCGTTGCGGAAGTTCATGTTGTGAGACACTTCGATGAAGCGAACCCCCGCTTCACACAGACGTCGTGACGCCAGAAGTCGCTGCCCGAAACCTTCGCCGTAGCTGTTGCGAAGATCGTCAGATTCCGTTGTCAGATCAAACACCTTCATGAATTCCGGACCGGACAGCCGCAGGTTTTCCGCGATGGCCGCGTCGTATTCCTGAAACAGATGGTCACCGGCGAAACGGTCACGCCCGGTAGCTCGGACAGTGGACAGCAGTTCTTCACGTCGCGCAATTCGACCAGCGTTCAGGTCGGCGGGACGACTGAGTCCGGCGGGACCGGAATCGAGGTCCGTGAGATAAACGAATCCCGCCTTTTGTCCCAGAAATCCCGGCCCGCGCGATGGGTTCGGATAGCCGATCAGCATATACGCCGGAACACCTTCGGCTGCAGAACCACGTTCGTGAGCGACGATGGAGCCGATCGATGGATACTGCACCGTGCCGCTGGTCGGTCGTCCGGTGTGCATGCGGTTGGTGGCGGCCGCGTGTTCGTCGACGACGTTGTGGTTGACTGTTCGCAGAGCCGTCACGTGCTCCATCATGGCGGCAGTATGTGACAGATGTTCGCAGACCTGAACGCCGGGTACGGCTGTGTCAATGGCCGGATAATACGAACCAGCCTTCTTTGCCTTCGGGTCGCCTATTTCTTTGGGGTCGAAGGTATCGATCTGAGCCATTCCTCCGCCCAGCCAGATCATGATGCAGTGTTCCGCTTTGCCCAGAGGAATCCTGCGGCCTTCCGATTTGGCCACAACTGCCTGAACTTTCGGAAGTGCCGCCGCGGAAAACGCTGCCGCTGCCGAAGTGGTTTGAAGGAAATGACGTCGTTTCATGTTGGAACTCGCCGATGTATCTGGAAACTCTGTTTGAAAGAAGACGGAATGACAATCGCAGGTTCAGCATCTGTAGTTTTGAACAAGTTGTCAGGCGGGAGCCTGACCTGCTGAGCCACGGAGTTGTCCATCGTCTCAGCGACCATCGGGAGCAACTCGGCGCCTGACCACTTCTGTTGTCGAACGCCTCGCCACGCCCTCGGGTCAAGAGGTGCCCTTGCTATGGAATGAGGATCATTTCGGGACTGTTTAACAGCGACCAGACCGCATCTTCTGCACGTTCGCGCCATTCAGGTCGAAGGTATCTTGTCGGTGGTGGCCCCTGTCGGACCAGTTCCTGAATCTGAACTTTGATGACGTTGGCCTCCGAGTTCAGATGATTGGACCACGAAACATAACGAAACCGTTCTTCTTCCGGAGCCGTACCGATCTCTCCGGATGGAACGCGACGATCTTCAAAACCGGGTTTCAGCACTTCGACAAAGCGACGGCGTTCTTCTGCAGATGGCGACCGCGTGAGAATTCGCTGAAATAATCCTTCCACCATTTCCTCCACCGTGACCGGCTGCAGCAAATCCTGAGTGATGCCGCCTTCATCCGTCAGTCGAGTCAGCCAGATGCTGAGCGTGCCGTTGGCCATCACGCCGGGCTGGACCAGATTGGGACGTTCTTCCCGTTCGGTTTCCGGTTCCGGTCGAGAGTCACGCCAACCGAAGGCGGCCAGCATGTCAGCAATCGCCTGAGCCCGCGGCAGTGCCAGACTGGGGCGATCACGTTCGTTGGCCAGAGTTGTGAATTCCCACGCCCGCGTCGGCTGGCCGAAATGCAGGAAGGTTTCCGCAGGCAGAGTTCCTTCGATATCCATCGTCAGGGGCTCCGTCTTCATACCGTTGCCGGTGACGTGCAGTGCCGAATCCACAATCTGTTCGGCCGTCATACGGCGTCGGTAAGGAGCCTCAAAGTCCGGTGCACGGCCAGCGGGCAGATCAACAGCCTGCCGCTGATAAACGTTGCTGTTCATGACGGTGCGAGCGAATTCGCGAACGTCATAGTCAACCTGAATCAGTACGTCGGCCAGATGTGCCAGCAGTTCCGGATTGGATGGTGGATTTCCTTCCCAGTCGTCAACAGGTTCCACCAGAGCGTGCCCCATCAGTCGCTTCCACAGTCGATTGGCCATGACTTCGGCAAATCGCCGAGACGCCGTCACCTGAGCCGCCAGTCGTTCACGCGTGTCGTTGGAATTCGTCAGCAGTTGATCGTTCACCTCGGGGGCCAGCTGATCAAACGGAAAATGAGCGGGTACGGTGGTGCCGGGACGCAGAGTCACTTCGATCAGTGATTTACGAGCCTGCTTTTCGAAGAATGCGGCCGGAACGGTACTGCTTTCCGGAAGCTTCAGATCGTTTCGCTGCAGCATGGCCGCCATCTGAAACAGGTCCTGCTGCTTCCAGTCGTGATAGGGAGCATCATGACAGCGAGCACACTTCATGTTGACTCCCAGAAACGCGGAACCGATTACGTGAGCCTTCGCGGCCATCGGAACGTCGTTCTGCGAAGCGACAGAAAATCCCGCCGTGCCGCCTCCCCACGTGCTGCCTCGCATCAGCATCAGCTCGGTCGCAAATCGGTCCAGCGGCTTGTTATCCGTCAGCGCTTCGTGAATCCACCAGCGAAACGGTCCGGTGTTGTTGAGCGTCGGTTTCAGCAGATTTGGATTTTCCGCGAATACATCCTGCCAGTAGCCCACCCAGTTGTCGGCCCAGCGATCATCGTTCAGCAGCCGATCGACGGCGTGAGCACGACGGTCTGGTGACTTGTCACCCAAGAAGGCCTGAAGTTCTTCGCTGGTGGGAGGAACGCCGACCGTATCCAGTGAAACACGCCGCAGAAAGACCTCATCGCTGACCAGTTCCGGAACCTGAATGCTGTGCGCCGTTGGCTGCGGCATCGAAGCGCCGCTCAGAATCCACTGTCGAACGACTTCGACTTCTTTCGCGGTCAGCCCATCGCCTTTGGGCGGCATTCGATAATCATCAGCCGGGGCAGAAATCAGTTGAAACAGATAACTTTCCTCCGGCTTGCCGGGCACCACCGCTGCTGAACCGGATTCGCCGCCTTCCAACAGACGATCGCGATTTGATATCAGCAGTCCACCCTGTTCCTTCTGACCGTGGCAGCGATTGCAGTGAGCGTCGAAGATAGGCTGAACCTGTTGCTCAAACAGTGCCGCATCTCCCTCTGCGACTGTCTGCTGAGCTGCCTGAGCGTTCACGTTGGCGATGTGACGATCGATGATGCTGTCGATGGTTTGCTCCGAAGCACCCGCCACCAGATTTGCGCGAGCGTAATCGTGTCGAGCCGTCCAGAAGTCCGCCAGTTGGCTGTTCTGTGCGACGCGGCGAGTTCGGTCCAGCTGATCCATCAAAACGGACTGGCGCTCTACGAAGGCCAGCCACCCCTCGTCCGTCAGCGGAATTTGTGACCGACTGGACAGCAGATGAAACATGCCACTGCCTTCGGCCACGGCAACACAGGCTTCGCCGAATTCCAGGCGGTACCTTGGGCCGCCCACAATCATTTCGCACAACACGCGGTGAGACTTACCGTCGCTGAGATAATCGACGATTCGTTCGCTGTCGCTCATCCAGTGAGGCCGCATACCCGGAACCGGCACTTCCGGCAAATCGTCCACCACGTGATGCGCGCCGCTGCGATTGGGCTGCGGCGGAGTTGACGTCAGAACGTTGCCGTCAACAACCAGATTGCACATACCACGTGATCGAACCAGAAACCGATAATCACCGGCAGGCAGCTGAATGTCCGTCCATGCTCGAACAATCATGGTCTTGCCCCAGTCCTCACGAATGCCCCAGTCGTCATACTTGTGAGGCAAACGCACAAAGGCCATTTCGTCCTGCTGCCATGTGGTCAGCGGTCCAGTCGCTTCGGTGGAAATTTCACTGATGGAATCGACCGGGCCATACAGCTGAACAACCACTTTGCCTTTCGGGATGACGGGTGGTTTGAGTTCCGGTGGAATCCAGTTGAATCGCGACAGCAGTGTTTCCGAATCAACTTCGCCGCGATAAATTCGAACGTTGTCCACGGCTCCGGCCAGAGAATTACCCTTGTTGCCTCCCATGGCTGAACCAACCCACACTTCGGCGTCATCGATCATAGGTGGTTGTGTCGTGGCACCGCCCATATCCCAGCTGCCTTTGACAGCTCGGCCGTCGACATATCCGCGAATGCTTTCCGGATGGCCAAAGTGATACGTGACGGCGACGTGGTGCCAGCGACTTCCGCGTGAAATTCCCTGATTTGAGGTCCAGCGATGCCAGTCGCCTTTCGCTTCGTCTGTGTCGCGACTGTGGAACAGAAAATTGACACACATCTGCCCCTTGTTCTGCCGTAAACGCAGAGCCCAGTTCTGATTGATGGTGTCGACACCAGACGTTCCTGTGCGACCTTTGCCGACGATGTAGGCGTTTTCACCCGCAGAATCCACTCGCACCCACGCCTCCAGCGTAATGCGGTCGCCATTGTCAAACTGAAACTTCTGTTCGCTCGGCAGACTCAACCACGACGGAGCCGCCAGCGTCAGCGACTTATTCCCTTCTGCAAAGTCCGGATAGCCGGGGCTTTCCAACCCACCCGCCTTCGCCGTTGCGGTGCCATGAACCGTGCCGGGAATGCTGTCATCGAACGACCAGTCGGCGATCAGTTCCGGTCCTTCTGCGGCCAGAGCAGACGTACCAATCAACAGGCAGATCACACACGTTGGAAAGCGCATCTTCATGAAGAGAGTCTCGTGCGGTGAAGATGAATTGGAAGAGTTGTGGCGGAAGACACCACACTTGGGAGGGATAATTCGGCAGGCTTTTTGGGTAGACGTCAAACGCAACATCCATCCGCTGCCCGAATTCATGAATCCGAACAACGGCGATGTCAATCGATTTCAGACGATCCACCTGCCTGAGATTATAAGACAGATCGATCCGGTAATCCAAACCAGAATCCATTCCTGACGAATTCGCCTCGGTTTTGATCAGGGAACGCCGTTTTATGCGGAACACAGTTGAGTCTGCAGGAATGCGCGACAAATCTGCTGTAGCG
>JAGQPY010000195.1 GCA_020426485.1 Planctomycetaceae bacterium | reverse complement strand
GACTGCCCACCGGATTTGCAGCAGCAGGTGATGGACGAGAACATGAATTCTTGTTGCTCGGGACTGGTCGCCTGTCCATCACGGTGGCATTGAAGCAGCCGTTCGAAGAAAGGAGCTGGGCCACGGGTCTTGGACACGAAATGACCACGATCACTTTTCGAACTCCGAGACTCACGCTACGGTGGTGTCTTCTGACCAAACGCGGGGGAGGCCCCGCAGCCGATTCGAGCTAACACAGGGAAACACTCCCGTTAGTCGTTCCGCAACGCTGTACGGCGCGCGGATGTGACAGAGTCAGCCTCCAACGTGCTGACCACGAATCGCGACTTTGAAGGAAGGCGAAACTGTGATTTCAAGATGTGTTGTGCTGCCATGGCTGTTCTGGACCACAGTCAGCGGAGTCTGTTCGGCAGATGATTCCGACTTGTTTCTGAAACCACCTCAGGTGCTCCAGGCAGGCGGTGAACAGCATGCGGAAACCAATCGAGCATTTCAGGGAATTCCCAGTATGGCCGTGTCGACGGGCGGTCGACTCTGGGCCACGTGGTACGCGGGCATCACGCCTTCCGAAGATCAGAATAACTATGTGGTGCTCAGCACCAGCGGCGATGGCGGCCGAACATGGAAGGAAGTTCTGATTGTCGATCCGGACCTTGATGGCCCGGTGCGGGCGTACGATCCCGAACTGTGGATGGCTCCCGATGGTCAACTGCGACTGGCGTGGGCTCAGGCGGTCGGACATGAAGGCAGTGTTGCCGGTGTCTGGTTTCTGGCGATCAGCAATCCGGATTCCGATCAACCTCAGCATGGACAACCGGAACGCATCACCGACGGCATTATGATGTGTAAACCGCTGGTGCTGTCGTCGGGAGAATGGGTTCTGCCGGCTTCGACATGGCGTAAGACAGACCAAAGCGCTCGCATGATCGTGTCCACGGATGCCGGAAAATCATGGCAGCTGCGAGGTGCGTGCAATGTGCCGGAGAAGGATCGAGCGTTCGACGAACACATGTTTGTGGAACGCAAAGATGGTAGTTTGTGGCTGCTGGCCAGAACTCGCTACGGTATCGGCGAAAGTGTGTCGACTGATCGCGGCCGAACGTGGCCCGAACTGAAAGCGTCGGCGATTCAGCACCCCAGTGCTCGGTTCTTTATTCGACGACTGAATTCCGGTCACCTGCTGCTGGTCAAGCACGGGGCGATTTCGGAACGCACCGGGCGGTCTCACCTGACGGCATTTCTGTCCACAGACGATGGTCGTTCGTGGAGCGACGGTTTCATGCTGGACGTACGCAGCGGCGTGTCGTATCCGGACGGACAGCAGACGGCCGACGGTCTGATTCGCATGATCTATGACTACAGCCGAACAGGCGACCGTCACATTCTGATGGCGACGTTTCGAGAAGAAGACGTGGCCGCCGGAAAGCCTGTCAGCGATGCGGTCGCTCTGCGGCAACTGGTCAGCGACGCGTCCGGTGGGCAGGAAAAGAAAAAGTGAAGTCGTTTTCATTGCCTGCCATCCTGTTGCTGTGCCTTGCCATGGGCTGTAACTCTGGTGGTGAGTGGCCGAATCGCCCGCTGACGCTGGTCTGTCCGTGGTCGGCGGGGGGAGGCACCGACCGAGTCGCTCGGCAACTGGCCGTGCAGCTGGAACAGGAACTGAACGTTCCCGTTAACGTGGTCAACGCGACGGGTGGCGGCGGAGTGACCGGGCATTCTCGCGGAGCACAGGCGGCAGCCGATGGCTACACGCTGACGCTGGCCACCGTCGAACTGAACATGCTGCACTGGCAGCAATTGTGCCCGGTGACTCCGGAAAGCTTTCAGCCTCTGGCCATGCTGAACGAAGACAGTGCGGCCGTGTTCGTCATGAATTCCGCTCCCTGGCAGTCACTGGCCGAACTCAGTCAGGCTCTGCAAACGGCCGATGCCCCGCTGAAGGCATCCGGTACGGCCGCAGGCGGTATCTGGCACATCGCGTTGATGGGCTGGCTGGACAGCAGTCAGCTTCCGCTGGATTCGATCACGTGGATTTCCATTAACGGATCGGCTCCTTCGCTGCAGGAACTGCTGGCCGGAGGCGTGGATCTGGTGTGCTGTTCGATTCCGGAAGCCAGAGCACTGCTGGACGCCGGTGAAATCCGTTGTCTGGGTGTGATGAGTGCGGAGCGAAGTCCGGCCGCGCCGGATGTACCGACGTTTACGGAACAGGGATTTGACTGGTCGATGGGTGGCTGGCGAGGAGTGATGTTTCCGATCGGTGTTCCGGACCGAACTGTTCAGCAGGTCGAACATGCGGTGTTGAAGATTGCAGCGGGTGATGAGTTTCAGGGATTCATGCAGGCCGCCGGCTTTCAAACTCGAATCCTGCCCTCTGTGGATTTCCGTGAGTTTCTGAAACACAGCGACGAACAGTTCGGAAAGATCCTGCAAAGTCCGCAGATGAGTCGCCGTCATCACATGCCCATCGGACCGTACATGGTCCCGTCGGCTCTGCTGATTCTGATCCTGATCGTGGTCGGCGGCGCGACTCTGCGACAGAAGCAACCATCAATCGAATCAAATCGCTCGAACGCTCTCACCAACACTTTGGGTGCTGAAACTTCCGGTGCTGGAACTTCATCATCACTGTCCGCTCCCCTGTTCACACGGTCAGTCTCGCTGTCCACGGCATCGACCTTGCCGTTTGGGGTCTCCGGTGCATGGCTCTGGTCGGTGGGTTCGATTGTGGTGTTCATTGCCATGTGCGAAACCGCTGGCTATGTGCTGTCATCAGCGGCCATGCTGTTGATACTGCTGGCCGTGCAGCGAGTTCGTCCGTTGTGGTCGGTCGGGATTGTGCTGGTCGCGGTGCCGGCTTTGTATCAGTTGTTTTCCGGCGTCCTGGGAGTTCCGTTGCCGTGGGGCTGGCTGGGATGGTGAGATGAACGAAGCACTGGTGGAAGCCGTTCACAACGTTTTCGGTCGAATCGACGTCCTGCTGATTGTCGTCAGTGCGGCGGTGTACGGGATTTTTGTCGGTGCGATACCGGGATTGACCGCGACGATGGCGGTCGCGTTGTTTGTGCCGATGGCATATTGGCTTGACCCGGTTTCCGCCATCGCCGCGATCGTTACCATGGTGGCCTGCGCGATCTTTGCGGGCGATCTGCCGACCGTCTTTCTGCGAATCCCGGGCACTCCGGCTTCCGCAGCCTATGCGGATGCTGCGTATCGGCTGACTCGCAAAGGTCTGGCCGAACAAGTGCTGGGGATCTCACTGACCTGCAGCGTTGTCGGCGGCATCGCGGGAGCAATCGTGCTGATGCTGGTGGGAGCACAGCTGGCCAAAGTCGCCAAGCTGTTCTCTGTGACGGAATACCTGTGGCTGTACGTGATCGGTCTGAACTGCGCCGTGCTCGTTTCATCGGGTACGGAACGCTGGAAGGCGGTTTTCAGCCTGCTGATCGGTCTGTTGCTGTCGACCGTTGGTCTGAGCGCTGCTCACGCGGAGCCTCGATTTACGTTTGGCACCACCGCACTGTATCAGGGAATTTCGTTCATTCCCGCCATGATCGGATTGTTCGGGCTGGCGGAAGTCTTCGGCAACATGGCGTCGACTTCTGACTCCCCTCGCGATGATGGTCGTGGTTCGGGCAGCGACGATGGCGGTGCGGCGAATGATCCGCCGGTGCCGCATTCTCTCCGGCAAATCTCTCGCGACGCCTGTTCGAACCAGCTTCGGCGACTGAAGACGGCGTCCGGACGTTATTCGGTTTCCGGGTTGATCGGGGTTCTGGTGGGAATGCTGCCGGGTGCGGGAGCTGACATTGCAGCGTGGGTCGCCTTCGCGGCTGCTCGGCGAACGAAAACGTCGACCGATGATGATCAGGACTCATTGAATGCGATTGCTGATGCAGCCACGGCGAATAGTTCGGCACTGGCGGGCAGCTGGATTCCCGCTCTGGTATTTGGGATTCCGGGAGACTCCGTCACAGCAATTGTGATCGGTGTGCTGATGATGAAGAACGTCACGCCGGGACCGTCCATCTTTGAAAACCAGGCATCGCTGGTGTTCAGTATCTATCTGATTTTTTTGCTGGCCAATCTGGTGATGCTGCCGGTGGGACTGCTGGCGATACGATTGGGAGGCATCATTGTTCGCATTCGCAAACAGTTTCTGCTGCCATTGATTGTGCTGTTCTGCGTCACCGGAGCTTATGCACTGAACAGCAGCCTTGCTGACGTCATCATTATGCTGGTGATGGGACTGCTGGGGACGGCGCTGGCTCGCGGTAACTTTCCCGCCGGGCCGGTGGTGCTGGGATTGATTCTGGGCAGTCCTCTGGAAGAACGACTCATGCAGGCACTGACTGCTGCCAACGGAAATCCGCTGGGCCTGTTCAACCGCCCGCTCGCCTGTGCTCTGGCGCTGGTTGCCGCGGCCATGTTTCTGCTGGCGTTGCGGTCATCCGTCGGATTCACACGTCAGACTGATGCGGATTCGTAGTCGCCCGCTCCGACTCCCGGCATCCGGCATGCAGTCCAACTGGCACTTGCACGTGACGGGTTCGACGATGCAAAGTGTGCGGCCTGATCAGCCGAGATGCCGCTTCGGTGGCTGACGGCGTTGCGTGATTTGAAGGAGGCAGACGACTGAGTTACTGTCAGCGGCCAATTACTGTTGATGGTTTTCGAAAGACTGCTTTGCAATGAATCTTCTGAAGTCCTCCGTAATCCTGATCCTGGCGATCGGAACCGTCATCCACGGCCTCGCATTGACTCAGGTTCAGGCCGCAGTTCCTCGAACGCCGGATGAATTGTCGAACGCTCTGCAACAGATCGAGACGCTGGAAGCTGCCGTGACGGTCGATATCTCCAAAGCGAGTGTTCTGCAGGCTGGGTATTGTGAGATCGTCTACGGCAGTGCTGTATTGAAGGATACCACCGCCGCCTGGGATCTGCTGGGACGTCTGGCGGATCTGGATCGCCGCACGGGACTGCAAACGGTTCATCCGGATCTTTCGCTGGCCGCGATGTCGCTTTATCGCCAACTGAAGCAGCAATCAGAGGATGATCGGTACGAAACGCTTCACGAATGGACGTTTCCGCAGTCTCCTCAAAACAATGGACTTCGGTCGCTGATCATCATGACACCAACAACCGCGCCGCCGCCGGAGTTTGCTCGGGCCATTGGCGAACGTCCGACACGCGATGCATTTCCGGTTCCCGCAGCGGGCCTGTCCGCAGGCACATTCAGCACGCTTTGGCTGCTGATTGAAGCCGCCGACCAAACCGGGCATCTCCGAACGCTCCAGCGCGAACTTCTGGCCGCCCGGAATTCCGGCGATCCCACCGCTGCATTCGCCTTGATGCTGCTGAACATCAAAGCCGAAGAACGAGCAGCGAATGTGCTGGAAGAAATCAAAAGCCGTTTGACATCAACAGAAGTACCGACCAACAGGCTTCCGCCGAATGGCCATCGCAACGCAGAACCGATCGACGTTTCAGAACGTTTTCTGCTTTCCGCGGCTGCTCTGCTTCACCGAGACCTTCGAGCAGACGGTTTGGCTTCACTTCAGACGTTGAGTGTTCAGCAAAAGTCCGGCGGGCTGCGTTTGACTCGGTCGCGAATTCAGAATCTCCTTCTGCGTGGACTCAGCCTTCATGCCAGCGCTGGTGATGAACGTGTTACTGAAGCCGAAGCGATGCAGATGAGTGACCAGTTTTGGAAGTCGGCTTCGCTGCGTCACTGGATTCCAGTCACCGTCCCGGATGCGACTCGCCGCATGCCGGAACACTCAGCCGGTCTTGACCGTTCCATCTGGCTGCCTGCTGACGAACAACTCATGCACCTTTGCGGTGGCGATGTGGACTTCCTGTTGTTCCGTTATCCGTTGACCGGCGACTTCACGTTTTCCGTGGACGGACAGGAGAGTGGTCCGGATGCAATGGCCAGCGGTGTCATCTGGAGCGGACACGCCGCTCGCCCCGGGGCGAATCAGTCGACCGGCTACCTGACGCTGACAACGCCCGATAAGAAGTACGAAACCGAACACGTCTGCCCGTTTCTTGTCCACCAGGCGGCATCGCAGTTTCATCGAATGCAGGTGATGTTTGCCAATGGCCGCTCTTCGTTGCTGATCAATGGCCAGACAATGTGGACGGAAGCAGCCGTTCCTCAGCCATCAGAACGGACCAGCGACGCCAGCCCTGCCGGATGTCCATGGATCGGACTGCGTTCGTCCTGCGAAGTCCGTCCGTTGTTTCGCAACATCCGGATTACGGGCCATCCGATCATCCCCGGAGAAGTTCGTTTGTCGGACAGCCATTTGAATGCATGGATCACGGCTTCGACCACAGAAACACGTCCCACAGATTTCATTCCACGCAGCAGTGGTTTATTGAACCTGCTGACTCAACCATCAACGGACTGGACGTTGTCGGGTGAGACCATCTCACGGCGACCCACGAACAACACGCCCGCTCAGACGACAGGAAGTCGACTGTACCATTTGCGGCCCTTGCAGGACGGCGAACGTTTGAGCTATCAGTTCTGGTGCGACGAAGTGCCCTGCATTCATCCGACGGTCGGTCCGTTATCGTTTGTTCTGTCCGCCGATGACGTCCAACTGCGGTGGATCGTCGACAGCGAACTTCATTGGACGGGTCTGTCGCCGGAGAACGCGATTCGAGACCCGCTGGCTCAGCGAAATCGAGGCCCGTTGCCGATTCATAAGAAATCCTGGAACGACGTTCGGATCTCACTTGAGAACTCCGTCGTTCAGCTGCACCTGAATGAGACTTTGGTGCTGGAAAAGGAACTTTCTGCTGATGGCAATCTCCACTTCGGCTTTCAGACGTTTAACTCAGACAGCACAGCTCGAGTCCGCCGCGTCGTGCTGAGCGGAAACTGGCCGGCCACACTTTCTGAAAACATCGTTCAGTCGCTCACGGAAACAATGTCGCCGCTGAATGAACGGCAACAGTTGGCGGTTGAGCGGTTGTTTCAGGATCACGATCTGGCGGAAAACGTCGCACAATTCCGCAAAAAGGCAGCCCCGCTGGAACCGCAGCAACGCTACCAGGTTCTCTGTGACTGGGTGCTTCCATCAAAACATCGCCCCACCTTCCGACTGAATGGTCACTTTTCACCGCTCAGCCCAGCACCGTCGGTGGCGGAATTCACTCCGGAAGAACAACAGCGAATCGATGAGGCCGAAGCGAACGAGGAACGCTGCGTTCTGGTTGGCGGAAGTCTGTTCTCCGCTGCGTTCGATCTGATCGATGTCGCCAGCGAACTTGGACAACTGGATCAACTGCGTCAGCTCATCGTGGATTCCAAGGCCATCACCAGCGAAAGCTCTGCGGACATGCACTCACAACGGTCTCGACTGGCCTTGTTGGTACTGATCGACCTGAAGGCGGGACGAGACCAAATCGCCGTTGAATCGCTGCAGAAATTCATTGAAGCTGTGAAGAATGATCCGATTCGGACACCCGCCAGGCGCTGGCCGGAGATGCTGGTGTTCTGGAAGGCTGTCCGTCACCCACAAACAGCGACTCTGGCCAACGAAGCACTGTTTCAGTTTGTGTATCGAGACCTGCATGATGGTTCGGGGACGGGTTCGCAGGCATGGGATCGGCAGCTGCTGGCCTTGATGGGCTTTCGGACTATGTTGGAAACCCCCGGCCATCATCCGGAAGAATACCTGCAGGCGTTGCCAACAAAGCAGTGGTCCGCGGCATCCTTCGAATGGGCGATGACTCGCGGCCAGGGCATGCCGGGTTCCCGCTACATGTTTGACGATCACGGACTTCGTCAGCTTTCGGGACATGAGAACGACTTCCTTTATTTTCAAAGTCCGCTCCGAGGCAACTATGACATTGACTGTCTGACGACAACTTTCGACTGGCAGGAGTGTGAAATGTTCTTCAACGGCCACTGGGCCGGGCCAGCCTGGGGAATGACTCACTACGAATCCGGTGACCACCGACGCAGTTATCGGAAGCAATCGCTGGGACCAAAACTGCCAAATGAAGTTGGCCGATGGTTTCATGTACGCATTCAGAGTCGCGACGGGATCGCGCGGATCTTTGCGAACGGTCGTCAGTTGTATGAAGAACCCCTTCTTCCGGATCATGATCCGTGGATTGGTGGCCGATTCTGGCACCGCTATCACGGAGCGATCCGGGACGTCCGCATCACGGGCAATCCGGACATTCCCGATTCCATTCGCCTGCTGCACGACGAAGCTTTGACAGGATGGTCGGCGTACTACGAAACACGCAACTTCGAACGCCTGGAAAACTGGTCGTATTCCAAGGGTGTTCTGACTGGAGCGTCCGCCACCACACCCGCTCAGGCCAATCACGAACGCCTGTTGCGATACCATCGTCCCATGCTGGAAGACGGATCTGTTCAATACGAGTTCTTCTACCAGCCGGATCGCTTTCTGGTTCACCCCGCACTGGATCGACTGGCGTTTGTTCTCAGTCCGCAAGCCGTTCGTCTTCACTGGTGTACGGACGGTGGGTTTGATCAGACAGAACTTCCCCCGGATAACCTTTTCGAAGAACCGCAGAACCAGATCGGACCACGGCCGCTGCCAATTAGGGAGAACGACTGGAATCAGATGACAATCAGCGTCAATGGCAACGATGTCGAATTGAAGCTGAATGGTGTTTCTGTGTTTCGCCGAAAGCTGGAAATGACCAACATGCGGCGCATTGGACTGTTCCACTTTCCGGGGCAGACCGCCGCTCGCGTTCGCAACATGATCTGGAAAGGCGACTGGCCTGAAACGCTGCCGGACTTGAAAGACCAGGAACTGGCGGACGTCGACTTTCTGGAACAGCTTGATGCTGCGGCCGAACTGATGCCGGGCAAAGTTGTGATTGACTTTACAAGTCGCCGGAACCTTCCCGATGGTTTTCGAATCAATACGGACACCGCCGGTGGAGTTGCAAGCATGGCACAGTTCAACAAAGACGGACTAATGGCGACTCAACAGGGAAACAATCCCGACAAGTGGCGCGTCATGGCTGTGGATATGCCATATTCGCTGTCCGGCGATTTCGACATTGTGGCGGCCTATGCTCACTTTCAGGCAGACATCCCACAGCAGCTGGATCGATTCAACGGCGTCTGCCTGCGACTGGGCCTGGACTGTCGGCCCGCCGTGAATCCTTTCCTGCATCTGCGACGCAGCGGTAACGACAATGTCTTTCTGGATACGATGGTGGAATACGGTCTTGAAGACGGCGGCAGTCGCTGGGATGTGAAGGCTGTTAACGAAGAATCGACGGCGGGAAAGCTCCGGCTGGCTCGTCGAGGCACGTTCCTGCACTTTCTGGCCGCCAACGGAGACTCCACTCAATTTCGTCTGCTGAGAACTCGCGAAGTCCCAACGGCTCCCGTCAAAACCGGCTCACTGGAACTTCAAACCCTGATGGGCGGAATCGGCCGAACGTCCATTGTCTGGAAGTCGTTGACTGTCCGAGCAGAACAAGGACTTCAGCCAACCCCGTGAAGGATTCTGTTTCGCAGATCTCCCGTTTCCGGGGTCTCCTCGGCTCCGGAAACGGTTCGGGCGGGCGGTCAGCCCTGAAACACCACCAACGAAAGCGGGACCGCCACCCTTTCCGACCTGCATTTCACAGGGTTTCTGTCCCGTCGCGAGAGCGAGTCC
>JAGQPY010000194.1 GCA_020426485.1 Planctomycetaceae bacterium | reverse complement strand
TTTGCCGGGAGTGAAAGTGTAGCCTTCGCCGAACAGCTTTCCGCCGTTCTCGTTCAGCAGATCGGGAACACCGGAACGAGTCGAAAAGATGAACCGCAGTCCTTCGTCACCGTAAATGCGTTTCAGACAGGCCTTGAATTGATGCTGATCCGCCGGGAAGTACAGTCGGGTCTTGTCGCGGCCTTCGTCCGGAAGACCGTTGGCCGCAAACATGTTGTTCAGGCCAAAGTGACAGGTGTTGTCAGCCATGTCGTCGCAGCCGGCATGGCTGAAGTGAGCCAACACGTTGCTGTCGTTCAGGCGAGCCATCGTGATTTCGGAAACGACCATTTCCAGAAACGCCGAGAACGTGGCGAAGACACCCTGTTTGCCTTTGTCGTAACCAAAGCCCGCCGCCGCGGAAAAGTTGCCGCGCTCCATGATTCCGCCGCGGACGAACACTTCCGGATGGGCGGCTCGCACGTGGTTCAGACCGCAGCTGCCTTCCAGGTCGCAGTCGAACACACGAATCGATGCAATGCGTTCCGCTTCGGGAATGCCGTCCAGAATTTCGTTCAGGATTTTGCCGAAGGCATCACGGTTCTTTCCGACGCTCTTTTCGTCACATCCCTGATGTGACGGACCGCCGGGCCCTTTCTTCACCGCGGACAGATAGTCGGCCGCCTCGGTTCGCCCTTTGGACTTCAGATACTCAATTGCAACGGAGGTCTTGATGACGTCGTGACCGTGAGGACTGCCTTCCAGACTATCGATTCCGACACACATTTTTCGCTTGTTGATCAGAGCGATCGGACCGCTGCTGGTAACGGCGGCACACATGCGAGCGTACAGGCTGTCCAGATCTTCTCCGTCGCCGATATTGACGTTCAGTCCGTGGCCTTCCAGCGTTTTCGAGACGTCGTAGCCCGGCAGATAGTTGGACGGATGACCGGCAATTGTGACGTCGTTGTCATCGATCAGCAGTTTGACATTCAGCTTCTGAGCCACCGCCAGTCGAGCGGCTTCGGCGTCGTTGCCTTCCATCTGAGATCCATCGGACCCCAGCATGAAGACGACCTTGTCGGGATTCGCCATGGCGACGCCGTTGACGTATGGCCACATGTGTCCCAGTCGACCCGAGCTGAATTTCACGCCGGGCGTGAAGCCTCGTTCCGGATGCCCCGGAAGATGTGAAAGATACTCGCGGTAGTGAAACAGACGTTCAACATCCATGTCACCTTCCAGCACGGCCATCAGATACTGAGTGGCCACACGATGACCCGCTTCGTCAAAAAAGATGGGCAGCACATCCGGAGTTCCGCCCTGACGAGCGTGTTCCATGAAGCCGTGCATGATCAGAGTTTCCGGCACGGTGTCGTATGGTCCGCCGGTGTGTCCGCCCAGTCCCTTGGCGTCTGCAATGGCAGTAAAGAAAATGATGGCGTCGCGACACAGCTGGATATTTGCCGCGAGCTGCTTTTTCTGTTCGTCGGTCAGTTTGGGCTTGCCGGGGTCCAGAGCGACGACTTTGTATTCATTCAATGGAACGGGAAATTCCGCAGACACGGCCATCATGTTCTCCGCAGGGTTGAAAGTGATCGGTCGAACACCGCCTTCGGAGCCTGCAACATCCGATTGAAGGACGCGAGATCGCGTCCGGCGGCATTAGAAAAGCATTTCAAAGATTTGACTCAGAATCATGTGTGCACGGTGCGCATGATGATTCGTGGCGGGCACAGCCGGAACTCCGTTCCTGCCTGGGCTTGCGACCAACGGGAGCGGATTGGCCCGGGTGATTCTTCACGTCAACGGCCCCACCATATCCATCTGGCAAGGTAGGAAACCCTTGATCGGGAAACTGGTGGGAATTCCGACCTGTTCAATATTGTCGGCGATACTCACAAACTCCCTTCCCTGCGGAATGAACCGCAGGAAGTCGGGCGAAGGGTAAGGTCCGAAACCCCGAATTTGCAACGCCACCCCGTGGAAACACGGGATTTCCGGCTCGACGAGTTCCGCGATTCCAGCCGGATGGAAAAATTCCCGCGGAATCTGAGGAAATTCAGACGTTTCAATCGCCTCGGGACACCGCAGAGGGGCCGCATTGCGGCGGCCAATATTCGGTCGATGGCGCCCCCAGCCATCCTTCTTCATGGCCACGGAATTCAGTCTCGACAGCGTCTGTCGGCCCGCATAACCGGGAAATCCGTTTCACGGCCCGGAAGGTTCCTCGTCGAGAGCGGGACTTCCCGCCGACGGTGCATCAGACATGACCTAGGCTCTGTTTACGTCGCTCATCACAGACCGGGCCATCAATGTCGGCGTTCGTTCCTGCGAAACCCGGGAAATGACAAAGCGAAAGGCATCGTGTCAGCAATATGATTCAGAATGTAACCGAACATCAGCTCGCGGAACTCGAAGCGACCTTGCGGCAGGTGGCGGGCGGGCGCGCGGCAGCTAAACCCGATCACGTGCAGGAACTGACCAGGCGCGTGGAAAGTCTGGAGCGACGTCTCGCAGAATCGCCGGACCCAAACTCAATCAACCTGCTGGTCTTTGACGGCAGTCGAGACAAACTGCTGGCGGCATTTGTCATGGCGACCGGGTCTGCAGCCTGCGGCTTCCGCGTGAACATGTTCTTCACATTCTGGGCGACCGCGGCACTGCGAAAGAATGGTCCTCAGTTTGGACGCAAATCTCTGGTGGAGCGTGCTTTTGGCTGGATGCTGCCCCGGGGCTTTGCCGCCACAAAACTCTCACGAATGGATATGTGTGGAGTCGGTCGGTGCCTGATGTCACGGGAAATGCGAAAGAAGAATGTTGCTGATCTGAATGAACTGCTGAGCACCGCGGCGGAACTGGATGTCAAAATCAGCGTCTGTGAAATGTCCATGCAGTTGATGGGCATTCGACGTGAAGAACTGATCGACTACCCGGAGCTTTCCTACTGCGGAGTTGCGTCGTTCGCAGATCTTGCCGCGAAGGCAAATACGACTCTCTTCATTTGAAGCCGGTTGCAATGCCTCAGCGTGACCACAACCAGCCCCCCTCTTCCGCGGCTTCTCAGTCAACAGCCGTGTGCGCAGTGGAAACTGAGTTTCCCAATCGAGTGACGGAGCAGCTCGATCTGGTGGGGGAGATTCTGGAACGGCTGGCTCTGGGAACGCCCGATCAGGCTCAATGGGATCGTCTGATCAACCAGTTTGAAAACCTGCGACACCACGTCATCGTCACGGCCAATCATCTGCACGCGACCGAAATTCGTTCCGAAGCGCTCGCCCGGGCTCAGGCGGACGCCATCGTCTATTCGGCAGAAGTGATTGACGAGCTGGAAGAGACTCGCCAGCGTCTCAGTGAAGCGCGGGCGGCGGCAGAACAGGCCGCCGGTGATACTCAACGTCTGGCCAATACAATCTTCGATCGAACTCACGACACCATCATGGTCTTCCGCGATGGTGTGTGCGTTTCCTGCAACGACAATGCTTTGTCACTGTTCGGATGCCGAAAGGATGACATCGTCGGGCAGTGGCCGAAGCCGTTGACCGAAGAGTTTCTGGACGGCGGAACGGATGCGGCACACCACCTGCGACAGTGTTTTTTCGCGGCAGCCGCCGGAGAAACCGCAGCGATGGAAGTCGCCTGTCGACGAAGTGACGGAGAACTTGTCTGGTGCGAAGTCAAGCTGACCGGTTTTCTGATGCAGGCAGACCGTCACGTGCTGATGACCGTCTGCGACATCAGCAGCCGAAAGAAGTTCGAAGAGGAACTTCGCCGACATCGCGACTTCCTGAACAACATCATCAATGCGGTTCCTGATCCGCTTTACGTCAGCAATCATCGTCAGCAGCTTGTCATCGTCAACGATTCCTACTGTCGATCGTTCGACGTTGATCGGAATCGAGTCGTCGGAAAAGACGTTCGGGAAATCTTTCCCGGCGAACAGGGACCACTGTCGGAAGAAACCGAACACGAAGCGTACGAACAGCGAGGAACAACCGAAGAAGAACGAACTCACCGCACCGCCGACGGAACCAAACGCATTCATTCGGTGCGGCGTTCTGTGTTCGATGACACCGTGTCGGGCGACCAGTATGTCGTGGGAATCGCGCGAGACGTCACCAGTCAGAAGGAACGCGAAGAACGTCTGAATCTGCTGGCCAGCGTCTTTAACAATGCGGCCGAAGGCGTCGCCATTCTCACGCGAGACGGAGAGATTCTGGAAGCGAATCCTCGACTGGTGGAAATGTTCGGCTGCGGCGCACTGGTCGGTCGGCAACTGAACAACATCATCGAACTGAACATTGAAGACTTCGCCAACGAACTGGTTCGCGTGTCGCGGGGTGAGCCGTGGTCCGGAAAGATATCCGCCACGCTGGCCGTCAACGAACAGCACTGGTTCTGGCTGTCCCTCAGTCGCAATGAAGCGGCGGAATGTCCCGGTAACGAAATCATCGCGATGTTTTCGGACGTCACGCAGCTTGAGAATTCTCAGCGACAGCTGCGACGACAGGCGATGCACGACAACCTGACGGGGCTGCCCAATCGAGGCTTCTATCGAACGTACCTGAATGAACTGATTCACCCGAAGAATGGAACGACTGATCCGTTTACCATCTGTTTCATGGATCTGGATGAATTCAAGGGTGTCAACGATTCACTGGGACACGGCACCGGCGATCAACTGCTCATCGAAGTGGCTCGACGACTGTCCACAACAATCGGTCAGCACGCATTTATTGCTCGATTCGGCGGTGATGAATTCGCGGCCGTCTTTCCTCAACGTCGGTGCCGCGAGAAAAACGTGGACGACTGTATCGATGCTCTGCTGAGTGCCTTTCAGGAACCTTTCGATCTGGGAACCAGTGAAGTCAGTATCGGACTCAGCATCGGCATGGCCAGCTATCCGTTTGACGGCACCGATGTCGAATCTCTGATGTCCAACGCTGACATCGCCATGTACGCCGCCAAAGACGCCGGCAAAAATCACGCGCGCCGATTTTCTCCCAAAATGCAGGAACGCGCGGATCAGCGACATCTGATTCAGGCCGAACTGCGCCGAGTTCTGCAGGGCGGAGGCATCTCCGTTGAATTCCAGCCCAAAGTGTGTACTCACACGGGAAAACCGCACGGCTGTGAAGCGCTGGCTCGCTGGAGACGCGCGGACGGGACAATGATTCCGCCGGCCGAATTCATTCCCATTGCCGAACAGACAGGCGTGATCGTTCCGCTGGGTGAATTCGTTCTGAGTCGAACTCTGGAGTGCTGTCGCGACTGGAACGAACGCGGCATCAATCTGTTTCCGGTCGCCGTCAACATTTCACCGCAGCAACTGCGTTCCGTGCGGTTTGTGGAACGCCTGATGGAGATCCTTGAGGAATACAACGCGGAACCGGAATGGCTGGAACTGGAGATTACCGAAAATGCAATGGTCGAAGATATCGGCCACGCCATCACGACAATCAATCGACTGGTCGATCTGGGCTTTCGAATTGCCATCGATGACTTTGGTACCGGATACAGCTCACTCAGCTATCTGAGATTCTTCCGGATCCACACCGTCAAAATTGACGGATCGTTCGTGTCGGAAATTACGACCGACAAAAAGTGCGCGGCCATTGCAGAATCGATTATTTCTCTGGGCCGCGGGCTGGATCTGTGTGTGGTCGCGGAACGAGTCGAAACCGCTGAACAGCGAGAAGTTCTGGCACGCGCTGGCTGCGATGTCGTGCAGGGCTATCTGGTGAGTCGCCCGCTGACCGCTTTAGCTATCGAAGAATGGCTGCAGTCCACGAATGTCGCCACAGAAATGATCACCGAATTCTGACGATTCGAACACTGTTCGACGTTCGATTCGCGTGCAGCCTTGCCGGATGAAAGCGATCCTCTGCGGAAAACCGTGATCCCGGGCGCATGGAAAGCAAACGACTTCAGAATGTGATGCACGCGCCTCTGGAAGCGATTTCCACCATGGATGTGAAACCGGAGATGGTGACCTGCGGCAGCATTGGTGTGGTGGGCTCTTCATCCGGAGCACCCGCGCTGCAGGTCTTGTGGCACACAGAACAAAGCTGAATATTCCCGCCACCTTCCAGAAACTGCCGGATCAGCGAATCCAGCGGCGGAAATCCCTGCACCGTGATTCCTCGAGCACTGCCAAGGTAACCCCAGACGGCTCCGTCGCCCGTCAGGAATACGGTCGTCTCCATTCCCAATGCCAAAGCCGAAAGCGCGCAGCTGAAGGCCAGCGTGGCGTTCTTGCCATTGTCCGACTTCCCTGCCGTCAACAGGATCAACACCGTTTCTGCATTCGGCACAATCGTTCTCCTTTCGACCGCACGGCACCGCGTTGGCCCGCCCATGATTCCGAAACAGGGGGAACTTCTGTCTTGCTCATCACAAACAGGTGGGCCATCGTTCCAGCGAACACGCTGAAAGCCCATCCCGTCCGTCACCGCCCAACAGTCCAGTGATTGAAATGTCCGACGTCGCAAAACTCACCTGATCACCACCGCGACCAACGGGAGCAATTCGGCGCCTGAAACCGCCCACCTCGAATAGCTCACCACGCCACCGGGTTAAGGGCGAAGCCCTTGTCAGGAGATGACCACGACGGCTCGCTGGACTTCGCCGTCGTCGAATGATTCCACCTGATGACCGGTTCGGCGAGACCACGCTTCGAGATCCATTCGAAAGGCCAGGTCGGTTGCCAGAACTTCCAGCTTCTGACCACTTTCCATGGTTTTCACCGTGCGAGTCATCGCGACAATCGGCATCGGGCAGTTCATGCCGCGACAATCCAGTGTCTGATCTGTCATGGTTCACTCTTTGCAAAATCAACCCGGTTCGCCCGTTTCCGTACGGAAGCATCCTGTTTTGCCACCATTCCCGCAAGGTGAATGTTGGCGGCCCCGAACTCAATCGGCATCCATCGCTTGCGTCGAAACGAGGCGACGTTCCAAGACCACATGTAGCGACCGTTCAGTGATCAGCGGCTGAGTTCCCGGATCTCGTTCGCATCCAGCGCGCGGTCGAAGATGGCAACTTCATCAAGCCGCCCTTCCCAGGATGAATCACCGTCGCATCGACTGCCGATGAACGTTGCCAGACGTCCGTTGGCCGTTCCTGTTTGTTCAATCGTTGCCTGAGGAACGCCGTTCAGAAAGGCCGTGATCTGTGTCCCGGCCTTCACCAACGCGACATGATTCCATGTCCAGCGTTCAATCACGTCCTGACCGTTCACTGTCTTCTGAGGCGTCTGCAGAACCAGTGTCCCTGGTGCCGGACCGCTGCCGCACAGTCCGAGGTGCAGACCATCGGCGGCCGAACCAAATTCGTGGCCTCGGGAAACCAGCCAGCCTGCGGTTTCGCGAGCATCCAGAGGCAGACCGTTCCAGACCCACAGCGAAATCGTGTAATCACCGGTCAGTGGCAGTGTCGGCAGCTTCAGACAGCCTCCGGCAAAGTGCACAGCGCGGTTGGTTTCACCTTCGGCACAGAAGCGAGACGAATCCGGACCGGCCAGAAAGTAGGCGACACCCGGAGTCAGGATCGCGTGATGCTGATGGCCCGATGAATCCGCCGCCCATTGCCCCGCCATTTCATCCAGACGATACCACGCCAGCGGCTTTGCGGATTTCAAGGCTTCCGCCGCGGGTCCTGAGGACTGCCGAAATTCGCGACGCGGCTGACCGGCCACCGTTTCCAGAAGATGCAGAGCGGTTTCGACGATCTTCGGTTCCGCCTGAACTTCCAGACCCGCCGATCGAGCGGCCCATGTGTTGTAGCCGCCAAGCAGATGCTGTTCCGGGGGAGGAATGTAGCCGTCGCCGCCATTGGCCAGTTCGATCACCATGGTCTGCCGAACGGGGCTCTGCAGCTTGAGCTTTAAACCGCTCAGTGCATATGTTTCGTTGGGCGTGGTGGCGATGGCGATGTCGCCGATTCGCAGAGCCTGCACGACGATCTCCGTGGACTGTCGTTCGTGCAGAATGATCTGTTCGCGAGCGTAAACTTCGGGTTGAGTCTTCGGAGGACGGTCGCCCATTTCCGCCACGATCTTCTGAGCCCATTCGAGCCGCTGCAGATCGGGGACTCGATATCGCAGCGTCGGCCGAGCTTCCGCCATTTCGATATCCGCGTCCGATCGATACTGAATGTTCTGATACGCCTTCAGCGCGATGGCCAGAAGTCCATCGGAATACTCTTCAATGGATTTTTGTGGTTCCTGTTCCGTCGAAGGTTTGGTGTAGTCGCGTCGCCAGATATCGCCGCTGCAGCCGTGCGACATCAGCCCCACCACCGGCGGATGATTTTTGCTGCCATGGTCCAGCTTCTTCTGCAGGCCATCGCAAAACAAACCAAAGTAGTCCGCTGCCAGTGCCTTCTGGCCTGAAAAATAGTGCATCGAAAAGTTGGCCAGCACCGCGATCGGTCGACCATCCGCCGCCTGAAACGAAATCACCGACAGGTCCGGATCTTCGGGACCGGATTCTCCCGTTACGTCGTCCCAGTTTCGACCGGCATGCATGTTGGCTCGCACCGTCAGATTTCCAAACGGATCTTCCGCCAGCCGATCCGGACGACGAATCCAGCGACGCAGCGCCGTGAAGTCGGCCGCGTTCTCCACGCCCCAGCCGACCTGAGCCGGTTCCAGATTGGCTTCCGCTTTGACCAGAGCTTCGACAATTCCGGCTCGCAGCACCGCGGGGTATTCCGGATCGGCATCGGTCCCCAGAGCACCCATGCAGGACGGGGCTGTGTGAGTATGCGTGGCGGAAATCAGAATGTGATCCGGGCGAATCTTTGTCTGCATCGACGCCAGATGCTTGGCTTCATCCAGCAGTGGGCGAGGCATCATGCAACTGTCAACAACCACGATACCAATACGCTCTTCACCGTCATCCACAACAACGCAGCGAGCATTAATGCGCGTCGTGACTTCCGATGCCGTGCGACTGGTCATGCCGCCATTGACCAGCACCGGAAACTGACTGGGAGTCACATCCACAACCGCGGCTCCCGCACGCAGTTCGGCATGGACGGCTTGCGACGACAGAACCAGAAGAATGGCCAACGACAGAATTCGGATCATGGGGAAGGGTCTCCGGTGGGAGGAGGAAGTTCAATGCAGGTTCTCAATGACCCGCGGCGGGCACATTACCATCAGAATCGTCGAATCCCGACCTTTTGGCAACCGTCACTGGCCTTCCTCCAAGGGCTTCGCCCCTGACCCGATGGCGTGGATTGTGTTTTGAGGTGGCAAGTCCTGAGCGCCGATACGCTCCCGGTGGTCGCTTTGTCCACGGACGACGCAGAAGTCCTGAGCGAACGTAGCAGAACTCGTGAGAAACGTAGCAGAAGTCGTAAGACTTCTGAGAGCATGGCCCAGCTTCCGAATTCTCTCGAATTCGGCTACGAACTTTCTTCACGCCGTAGGAGCCACCCCCGCGGGTGACTTCCGGTTCTGCGGTGACCTGCCCCTCCGGTTCACGTGATTGTTTGCGGCTATTTTGCCAATCGATGTCACCTGGAGCCTATTTCGGCTGGTCGGGAATGCTGGCCATCAGACCCAGAGCCGCCCACGTCGTTCCCCAATAGACAGCTGTCTCTTCGACGTCATCCTTCTTGTTGGCCTTCGTCCCTTGAACTGTCCATGAACCATCGTCGCGCTGAGCGTTTACGAGAAACTGCTGGCCGTGCTTGATCGAAGGATCTT
>JAGQPY010000193.1 GCA_020426485.1 Planctomycetaceae bacterium | reverse complement strand
CGCAGCGACGGTGGCCAGTTCCAGATCAACAGCGGTGATAATGAACCGGGTGCCCACCATGGGGAAGGCTTCAGCAAATGTATCGTCAATCTGCGGTGACATAGCTCTGAGAATGAATTCTAACGAGGCTGGGACTCGATCTATGACGCGTGGGGATAAATCAGCGTCGCTCAAAGGCGGCATCTCAAACGGTTCCGACAACATCCGTCAAACAAGGCAAAATGGATCGGGATGAATCCTGTTGACAACCGTTCATCAGAGACCAAAAACGGCCGCGTTACGCCGGGCGGAGAGTTCGGTCAAACGTGAGAAGACGGTGAGTGTGGAAACTTTGATCGCCAATTGCCGGGTTATGGCCTGGCGACCGTGGTCGAATGATGGCATCCAGCCCCTGCGGAAACAACTGCACCGCGACAATTCCACACTGACCTGCGCTGGACGTTTCAAAACACCCCGCGACCAGATCCGACAGGAATCCGGGCCGCATATCGAAACCGGTCGAATCGGATCGGGGAAGGATTCACGGTCTGTGTTCCTCCTTGGAATCCGAAGCCGTTTTGACCAGAATGGTATCAGTGATTTTCGTGGTCCCCTGGCGAGCGAGTCAGCAAGATGGAATGTATCAGAATTCTCAGGAATACCAGCCGTCCGAGCTTCATTGCAGCGGTCATTGTTCTGATGGTCGGTCTGGTTTCCGGTCCGCCATCGTCTGCTCAGGAAGTGGAGTCCTTACTTCAGCGATACTGTGTCGGCTGTCACAATCCGAATGACAAAGAAGGCGGATTGTCGCTGATGAGTCAGGCGGACCTGTTGCAAGGTTCCGAACATGGCGCCGTTCTGAATTCTGACGACCCCCGGTCCGGCCTTCTGTGGAAAGTACTGACTCCGGGCACCGATATTTCCATGCCACCCGACGGAGAACCGCAGCCAACGCCATCGCAGCGCGAACAGTTAAAACAGTGGGTGCTTTCCGGCGCGAAAATTTCGGCGATGGGAGGACTGAAGCCTGCCGTGCCCGAAGTTCAGCCCTTTCAGGAAGTCGTGGAACCCCTGCTGGGCGTCTCCACTGGTCAGGATGACTCTCAGGTTGTTCTCTGCGGTCCACGAAAGGTATCCCTGGTCGACGTTGAAACTCGCCAGGTGATCTGGACAACACCGATTGACACTGGGCGAGCATCGGGGGTTTCCGTACATCGGGCTGCGAATGTTGTCGCGGTGGCCGTTGGTACGCCGGGCATTTCGGGAGGAGCCATTCTGCTGTCACTGGATGATGGAAATGTGACTCAACGGTTCAGTGGACACTCCGATGCGGCCTATGTCGCTCAGATCAGCCCCGACGGAAAGATTCTGGCAACAGCCGGCTATGATCACAAAGTCATCCTGCACGACGTGCCTTCCGGCCGGATTCTGCGGACGCTGGAAGGGCACAACGGTGCGGTGTTTGACCTGAGTTTTGCTGTTCATGGCAAGGTTCTTTGCAGCGCAAGTGCCGATGCCACGGTGAAGGTCTGGAAAACTGAAAACGGCGAACGACTGGATACGCTCAGTCAGCCGCAGGGAGAACAGTACGCTGTCGCTGTAAGTCCCGATGATCATCGGATACTGGCCGCCGGCGCTGATCACCGGATTCGCATTTGGGAACTGGTTTCCAGGGAACAACCGATCATCAATCCGCCACTGGCAGCAACCTATGCACATGAACTTCCGATTGTCGAAATGTGTCAGTCACCGGACGGTCGCCTGATTGCTTCGGCCGACGAGGAAGGCACCGTTCGGATCTGGAATGGCTGGCCGCTGCGACAGTTGCAGTCCTTCGATCGCACGGAATCTCCTGTCACTGCGATGACGTTCGTGTCGGGCAATGGTCTTGTGACGACTCACATGAACGGCCAGTGGCGGCGTCTGAAGCTCTCGCTGGCGCCCGCGGAAACCTCAGACAACGTCGCTTCTGCGAAGCCCGTTCCGTCGATGAAACCTTCGTCGGAGAAGTCGCTCAAAGACGTCGACGTCAAAAATCTGACGGAAGTCGAGGGTAATGACGATCCATCCAGGGCGCTGACAGTCAGTGTTCCGTTTTCGGTGAAGGGCCGGATTTTCTCGGATGATCAGAAGGCCGACCGGGACTGTTTTCGTTTTGAGGCTCAGGAAGGTCAGGAGTTCCTGATTGAGGTCAATGCCGCTCGAAGCGGGTCGCCGCTGGATTCCAAAGTGGAGGTTCTGACTTCTGCCGGTGACCGAATTCAATCTGTCATTCTGCAGGCGGTGCGTGATTCGTATTTCACGTTTCGCGGAAAGGACAGCGACACCAGCGATGATTTTCGCGTCTTCAACTGGCAGGAAATGGACCTGAACGAGTACCTGTATGCAGACGGCGAAGTTGTGAAGCTCTGGCTTTACCCTCGTGGTCCGGATTCGGGATTCAAAGTTTACCCGGGCTTTGGAAAACGCTTCACGTACTTCAATACGACCCCGGCGGCGCATGCACTTCAGGCGCCCTGTTTCATTGTCGTGCCGCGGAATCCGGGTGAGGAATTTTCCGGTAACGGGCTGCCGACGTTTCCTGTCTATTTCGAAAATGATGACGATCCGCGACGTGAATGGGGTGTGGATTCCAGACTTGCATTTACTGCACCGACGTCCGGAGAGTATGTGGTTCGAATTTCCGACGCGCGAGGGTTCAGTCGGGAAGATTTCAGCTACGAGTTGACTGTTCGCAGGCCCCGTCCGGACTTCAGTGTCTCGATGTCGACGGATAAGATCCGTGTCGCTGCGGCAACAGGCAGAGAGATTGCATTTACTGCTCGACGCATCGACGGCTATGAAGGACCGATCCACATTGACGTTGCCGGTCTGCCGGACGGGTACGAATTTTCGAGCCCGGTGACCATTCAGAGCGGTCAGTTGCAGGGATTTGGTGTCATTTTCGCCACGTCCTCAGCGACAGAACTGACGGACGAACAGGCGAGTCAGGTTCGGTTCTTCGGACATGCGGAAGGAATCGGCGAACGAGAAATTGGTACGCTGAAGGAGCTGAAATTAGTCACAGATCCCAAAATCCGCCTGACGATTATCGACCCTCAGGCAGATCAACAGGAAGTGCCATCGCTGACCATTTATCCGGGGCAGACAGTCCGGGCCGTGCTGAAAGTCGAGCGCATCAACCATAAGGGCGTGATTTCGTTCGGAAAAGAAGATGCCGGCCGCAACATGCCGCACGGTGTGTTCGTCGACAATATCGGACTGAACGGACTTCTGTTGCTGGAAGACCAGTCAGAACGTGAATTCTTTGTGACAGCCGCGAAGTGGGTTCCCGAAAGCTCGACTTTGTTTCACATCAACTCCAACATCGACGGAATTTCATCGCACCCGGTCATGCTGCATGTTCGAAAAGTCAGCGATCAGGACTCAGCGGTCTCGTCGGTCGAAGCAACAGATCCACAGTAACTGACTGTCGTTGACTGGAATTGCTGGAAGCGCATCGCCCAACGCAGTGAAGCGATTTCGTAGCCGAATTCGAGAATTCGGCAGCCGGGCCATGCTGTCAGAAGTCTCACGACTTCTGCTACGTTCCTCACGACTTCCGCGACGTTCCTGTTCCTGCGGAAACTGGTAACAAGAAACCTTCGCGGCGTTGGGCATTGCCCTTTGGATCACGTTCGACGGGTGGACTTTCGGTTTCCGGTGGGAGCACGTCACCGGACTCAATGAAAGGGAAACCTACGGCGTGTGCGCGGTCGGCAGCAGCACAATGCGGTTGAAGTGATGTTCAACGGCAGGGTATTTCTTTGAACGGATTGTTTCGAGGCGACGGCGAAGCTGAGATTGTTTGAAGAAATAGAAGTTCCTGACCAGGTACTGCAACACGCCGGGTTCCACATTGATGCCGATCTGCGAGACGGCGAAATCCAGAAGCCCCGACATCTCGCCTTCCGGATCGTTGTGCAGATTTCGCGGTTGAATCTCGGCCTCATGCAGAATCAGACTGCAGAGAAACTGACCGCGAGTCTGAAGGACCGGATACATTTCCAGCAGCTGGTTCAGTTGTGTCTGATCTGTTTTTCTTCCCAGCTCCTGATGGAGCGTAATCTCCATAAAAATGCGTGCGAAGTCGGCCTCGTCTTTCGAACAGCCAACCACTGTCGCTCGCTCAAATGCACTCGCGGCGGATTCCACAGATCCCAGTTCCAGATGAACGAACGCCAGATTCCACCACGCCTCCGGAGGCGCTCCCGGAGACTCGCAGAGATGTTCCCAGTCGTTGACGTTCTGCTGCCACTGACGCAGGATCTCCGGGTTTTCGTAGGTTTCGACTCCGGATTCAGACCTCCCTGAGATTTGTGGGACCTCCAGCGTGAGAGTGGGAAGCATGGACGTTTCGATGGCCAACTCCGCGAGTTTCCGCTGGAACGCAGCCTCGGGCAGTTGGCGGGCCAGAGATGTTGCCGTTTCATACTGACCACCGCGAACGGCCTGCTGAATCTCCTCCATCCGCCGTTGATCTTGGTCGACTCGGGCAACGACGGGACCGGCGCCGATCGACGAAGTTTTGGAGCTGCTGGTACTGAACGCGGGACCGGTGAGCGAAACAGCGGCCAGCCCGGCAAGCGTTGCAGCCGTCAAGGTAGCTCGGCGAATCCAGCTTTGTCTGCGGATATATTTTCGGCGTGCCGCCTGCAGACGGCTGGTCAGTTCTTCCGGCGTTTGAATTCGCCGGTTCTGATCGAATGTCAGACCGCGAAGCAGAATCGAGACGACGGAACCCGGAAGAACTTCACGAATTCGATGCAGCTGAACCGGGTCAATGCCGGCCAGTTGTCGGGACAGCAGCAGCTCCGCAGCTTCGATTCGACCGCCACAATCCACGGCGACGCCAAACGGAGGCTCACCCGTGGCAAAGTGCCAGATCGTCGCGCACAGGCCAAAGACATCCGTCGCGCTGCTGAGAGTGGATGCGGGCTGTGCAGGTTCAGTCGATGGGGCATCCGAGACGTCCGCTGAATGCCGTGAAGCAGGTTCAACGGGAATCCGGAGCGATTCAATGAGCAGGCGAAGCTGTTCCGGAGCCATGTAGGGTGGCGTGCCGCCAGCCAGCCTCAAAGCATCATCGACCGAAGTGGCAAGGTTAAAATCCAGCAGTTGTACGGTCAGATCCGGAAGGACCAGAACGTTGCCCGGTTTCAGGTCGCAGTGCATGACTCCATGGGCATGGGCGTGCTGCAGAGCTTTGGCGAGATCGATCCCCCACGTCAGAGCCACCAGCGCCAGGGGGGCCTTTCCCTTGAATTCAGTTTCGCCGGTAGATTTTCCGCCGGGAACGGTTCGTGGGCCAGGGACTGCGGTCGTCGGCTGCGGAACTGAATGAGAGGTGTCGCTTTCAGCTTCGCTCTCACCAGACGTTGACTCTGTATCGGACGTGGGCGAGGAGAAAGGGACAGGCAGTGCCGCCGCCGCTTCATTCAGTTCGTCGACGATGGTTTTAAGTCTGCCGGCAGTGATTTGACGCAGCCTTCGTGGGGGCAGCGTTCGATGCAGCGATTCCGTCAGATGATGCAGAGTGACACGCGTCAGAAACGGCATACAAATCGCGCCCAGACCGACGGATTCGTCCAGATGAATGGAGTAGATACCGGCGATGCCGGGGTGTTCGATGGAGGCCATCAACCCGGCTTCGCGCTGACTGCGAATACAGACTTTGACGATGACATGTCTGTCGCGAAGGTCAGCCTGCTGCGCCAGAAAGACTCGCGAAAGTGCGCCGCGGCCGATTTCCTCAATCAATCGGAATCTGCAGAACTCATGGCCGACGCGTGGCCAGCGTTCTTCCGGGATATCTTCGATCAGCGACGGGTGATCGTGGACGACCTGATCAAATTCGATGATACGATAGAGCGACTGTTCATAGCCCTCAAACTGTCGAACGAACTGTGTTGGAGCAAACTCCCGCCCAAGCTCTCTGCGCCGACAGTATTCTTCGTAGGCCAGATCGATCACGCAGCTGGGATACAGTTTCAGATCCGGATTGCTTTCAAGAATCCGGTTGGCTGAAAACTGACTAACATCGCCGGACTTTTGAATCAGAGACTCAACCAGATCCCGAGCTTCTGCGGCAGACAGCTTCTTACGGGCGCTGTCGGAAATCGGATTGACATTAGCCGAAGACGAATTCATACGGGACAGACAGGTCAGAAAACTTCACAAGCTCAGATTCCGCTCATGCCAGACGTTAACCTCACAGTGACTGAACACTGACAGAAATCCTCCGCAATGCGGGGATTCACGCAGACGCGGGGCCACTGTCCCCGCGTTTTCTGGAAATCCTGCCCAGAATCCGCCTGACATGCCGTTCCGAGAGCCCAATCAGGCGGGCAATCTCGCCCTGAGTCGCGCCGGATTCGCGAAGTCGCAGCACCTGTTTGGCGCGGTCGGTCTCATTGGCAACAAGCTTTTCCCATTCCTCCCGAGCGACCGCTACCTGGCTGGCCGTCGCATCCGATCCGCTCATGCCCTGTTGAGTTGAAAGATGGTCAAGATCTCCGTCCTCGGAAACCTGCGGGGCAGCGGGATTCATTGCTCGGCGACCGGCGTCAATGACTTTATTGGATGCCATTCGCCGAAGAAATGCACCGAAGTCATCGTCCGTGGAAATCCGTTGCACGACCGAAAGATGTCCGAAGAAGGACGCCCAGACCGCCTGCACAAAGTCTTCGGAGTCGTATTGTGAACGAACGCGGGAACTGATCTGCCGCCGCACAACACGCATGATGTGGCTGCCGTATTCTTCGATGATGATCGGCATTGCCGTTGCATCACCGGCTGCAACGCGATTCAGCAGCTCTCTGAACCGGGTGTTGCCCACGACGTTGCAATCTACGGGGGACGGATCAGACGGGGCTGGGTTCGAATCTGACATGGGATTCCTCAACCGGGGCTTTGCCCCTGACACTGTGAACTGCCCGGAGCACAGAAGACACCGTCTCCGGTCGACATCGTCAACCCGTGGACACGACAAACTTCTGACTTTGCTGGGCGTTCAAATCGAAGGAATACAGGCTGGGTCGCCACCCAGCAGGACGAAAGGCCCACACAGTGCGTGCCTTTTTCCGAGTGAGATGTTCTATATCTCGCGTATCTCGAAGAACTCCGGCCCTGATAGCAAAACTGCTCGCAGTAAACCGCGAGCAGCATGGTCATCCTGAATGTTCAGTCGCCGAGATCCTCGGCAACATCCTCGACGTCTTCCGCCTCATCTTCAACGTCGTCGACATCCAGATCGATGTCGTCGGCTTCAATTCCTTCCACAGCCTCCATCTCGCCACTGCCTTCCGTTTCCTCCGAGTCCTCATCGGCATCGACATCGCGGCGAGCAGCTTTGGTCAGTTCATCGTCGTCCGGAATGAGCGGATTCCCGTCGGAATCCAGAGGCTCTTTGATGGGCTGAATGAAGTACTTTCGCTTGCCCTTGGACAGCAATGCCTGCAGCCGTTCCTCGGCTTTGTCACGCTCGTGATACAGGAACCGGCCTTCTTCTCGCATGGTGCTGCTGTAGAGCACCCATACCAAGCGACGGCGCGGCGGCAAATCGGCCTTTTTCTTTCGAGTCCGCGTGGTCGTGGACTTTCGAGTGGCCTTCTTTTTCTTTGCCGTCGAATCGCTCTTCTTGCTCTTGGCTTCCTTCTTCGCCTTGGCAGAAGTCGTTTTGCCGGCAGCTTCCGCTGCTTCAATTTCTCGACGTTTGTCCAGTCGGCTCTTAGCCATATTCTCAGATCACTTTGTTGGCAAATGGAATCCGTTCACGGTGGTTACGATCACCGAATCGCTGATTTCGGCGACGGAGCTTACCAATCAAAGTCGCCGAATTCCACTCAGCAATCCGACGTACCCGATGTTGCCCCAATTTTGAGGCATCAAGCCCTGCAAAGTCCGGTTTCAGGGGATTTCCCGAGGAAAATCGCAGCGAATGCCCACGGCATCCTTGCGGCGCGTCAGGCTCCGGACGTCAGATTACAGTGGAACCAGACTGTCGTCGTTGTAAATGGGATCGACGGGAGTGCCATCGGGATGACAATCCCGCAGCAGTCCACCCTGCAGCACATGTCGCGGCGTTGTTCCCACGCTGAAGGTGCGAATTCCGAAGACAGGGACGGCATCGAAGCCGCTTTCCTCACAACTGGCCAGCGTTTGTCGGGCGACAAAGTTCCCGGGTTTTTCCCGAATCCGGCTGAGATATGATTCCCGTTCCTGACGAGTCGCTGTCGGGCCGACCAGAGGTTCCAGCGGATCCATCGAATTGCACGTGCGCAACAGGTAGTTCCGCGGCGCATTCCTGACGAGATCCATCGTCTCCGCGTTTGAGCAATCCAGCGTGGGAATGGTGGGCAGCAGCGGCTCCTTGCCGAGGTAGAAAGAAATCATCTCCGGAATCAGTCTTGTGATCGCGCGGCTGTTAAACAACCCGGTGCCGGGCGCATTCAGCACGTTGACCTTTCCGGAGCGAGCCCCCTTCACAAGACCCGCAACGCCCTGAAGTGAATCCGGCCGGAAGCAGTTGGGATCAAGGTCATCGTCCTGCAGACGTCGAATAACAACGCCGATCCGGCTTTCATGACCATGACTGACCTGCATCAGTCCGGTGGGACGCATTTCCAGTTCTCCCTGACTGACATAGGGCAGGCCGAGAAAATCCGCAAAGAAGAAGTTGTCGCGGTAAGTCGTGTTAAACGTTTCCGAACCCAGCACCACCGCAACGGAATCTTCCCCAACAATGCTTCGCAGGCTGCCACGCCCGGCGTTCAGAAACTCACGAAACCGGCGGCTGGCATCAGAGATTCGCTGGTCAGAACCGGACGTCAATTGATACATTTGGTGCAGCCCCATGGGACAGCAATAATGGTCGTCGACAAACCAGAACTGTCCGTGCGAATCACAGACAAGGTCGATCGCCGCAAACCAAATGCGTCGCTGAAAACTGGGAATGCCGGAAGTCATGTACTCCCGCGCTGCCTGAATCGCGTTCCGGATTGTCGGAGAAAGGTCGAGATGACGTCCGAAGTGGAAATTGCTGGCCACGTCGGCCAGAAACATCTCAGCGGCCTCCAGTCGTTCGGTAACGGCTTCGGTAATCGGCATCCAGCCAATATCACCGATTCCCAGTGGAGTTCGGGAGAAGAACTTCCGGCATTCGTCGCTGATCTGAATCATTGCCCCGTACTCACTCAATGCTGCTCAAACAGAAGGCAGACAATTATCCGGTTCGGACGTCGTCCGCAAGCTGCAATTCCTGCTGACTTCCGGGCGACCAGCAGGCGACAAACAGACCGGAATCGACAACGTCAACCGAGGACAGACCGGCGCAGCTCACCGATTCTTCAACAGATTCGTGGCTTTGCCTGAATGAAACCCTCCATTCAGAAGCGAATTCCTGACCCGGCCGTCAAGATGCCGAGATTAGCGGACTCAACAGCCTGACTCATCTCGGCATCTCTCGGAAAAACACTCACCGGACAGCATCCGTGTCCATCCGGTTCGGTCAACTGGTGACAAAGCAAAGTCCGTACCAGGACGAAACCGTTATCGGCCGCTGAATCGTCTCCTGAACCAATGTTCACTGAGCGGATCAGCACACTGCGAACGGTTCAAACAAGGCCGGATACCGGAGCCTCCACAGAGAACCCAAGAAAACCGCCGCGATCAACGAGCTGCTTTCC
>JAGQPY010000192.1 GCA_020426485.1 Planctomycetaceae bacterium | reverse complement strand
CTCTTCCGGTCGCAATGCTCATCGGAGGGAGCGGCTGATGTAGCAGAGATTCCCGCCCGCTGAAGTTCATGGCGGCGGCAGGAAATCACGACGGCGGCCGTGAGTCGAACCGGCTTCGTTTTCTCATTGCCGCACAGTCGGCCTGAAAATGAGGTCTGACTCTCTGCAGGCTGCCGTTTTCACTTGATGGTTGCTGCTCTCGAAACGGGACAGATTTTTCTCCAGATCGCTTTCAATGGCCGGCTGTGTCAGGCTGCTGACTTCAGGACGGGCTGTGATCAGCGTCGGTCGTACAACGCGTCCTGAGTTGCCGTTTCGTTGAGGTCGCTGTTGGTCACAAATCCCAGCCGACGTTCGTTCATGAGATCCGCCTGTTGCTGGGACAGGAAGTTGCTTCCGGGAACGTCAATTCGCGTGGCATGAGCAAACGTGCGGACGCTGCCGTCCATGAAGGCCACGTTGGCCGAATCGGAATGGCGGAAATGCACCGACGGAAAATTCTGACTCGGCGGTTCAATGATCCAAGTTTCTTCAAAGCTGAACGAAGGCGGAGCGAACGTCACCATTTTGACCTGAGCGCTGTCGGCGAAGACGGCGGTTTCCGTCATCTGAGCAATGTCACGAAACTTTCGAGTGGCCGGACTGCGGCTGAGTTGCGCGGCGTAGGTTGGCGGTGGCCAGTCGATCCCCGAAGTCCGGGAGAGGTATTGAGCATTGAATCCGAAGCCGGAAGCCAGACGATCAAAGCGGACGGTGTCCACCTGGTTTGGGCCCAGATTCGGACATTGAAAGGCCGTCCAGTTGGTTTCCATAAAGGGACTCAACGGCCCCGCCGCAAAATCCAGCTGCTGAGCAGGATTGGGCTGGTCATAGTCGACCGCGCCGAACCAGTACTGAGCTTTTCCCTGAGCACCGGAAAACGTGGCGAGGTAGTTCAGACGAGCCGTATTTTCGATGACGTAGGGAACGATGGTTTCGCTGTAGACATCCGCGTAATTGTGCAGCGCCAGCGTCAGCTGTTTCAGGCGGTTTCGGCACTGAGTTCGTCGAGCGGCTTCGCGAGCCTGCTGGACGGCGGGCAGCAGCAGAGCGATCAGAATGGCGATGATGGCAATGACCACCAGCAGTTCGATCAGCGTGAACCCGCGGCGCGAACGGCGTTGTACCGGGTGGCTGCATAGGAGCCGACAGAAATCAGTGGACTGGGACATTCGGATCATTCCAGGCGATGATGCGAATCAGCCACTTCGTCCGCGCGCAGTTGCCGTAAACTTCGAACGGGGAACGCCGGAATGCGTTCTCCACACGAACAAATCGGAATCGCCAACGGTCGAAATCGCCTTTCCGCGAAGGTGAATTCGTTGACGTTTCAGGCAGGTCTTCTGGCTTCCGAATCACCCAAAGTTCTTTACCTTCCCACCGTCGGCCATCAACACTCATTTCGCTTCTGTCGGCCCAGGGAACGGAGTTCTTTGGGAACCGACATTGCTCGTCGTGAACGACGGCAGCGAAAGTGATGAGTCTTTCCGGCTGGCAGCAGTGGTGTTATTCAACCAACGATCGTCAACGCGTGAGCGTCCGGATCGCAAACTGTTGAAGAACTTTGTCCTCGGTTACAGCGGCGGGACCGCGACGGAATCGGCAATGCCTGCACCGTCTTCCCTTTTCACCTGCCCCTGAGACGGCCGTTTTTGCAGTGATGGCACGACCTTCCTCAGATGTGGGGAAGAGTTCGTGTCTGCAGGACGGCTGTTTCCGGCAGGCACCTGAAACAACATGCTTCGAACCAGAACGTTCGATGCACATCAATGCAGGATACCGTCGTCGGAATCGGTTGCAACTGCTGCGTGCTGTTGCAACGAACAAATCCGCGCCTAGAATCGATGCTTTCCCTTTTCAGGCAACATAAGCAGAGACTCATTCAACATGCAGGAAGCGATTCGCAAGGCGTCCGTTCTGATTGAAGCGCTGGGCTGGATTCAGCGATTTCGAAACAGGTACGTGGTCGTCAAACTGGGCGGCAGCACGCTGGATCAACCGGAAGCCGTCAGCAGTCTGCTGACCGACGTTGTGTTTATGGCCACTGTCGGCATGCGACCGGTGATTGTTCATGGTGGCGGCAAGGCCATCAGTGCGGCGATGAACCAGGCGGGCATTGAACCAAAGTTTGTGGAAGGTCGTCGTTACACCGATCCCGCCACGCTGGAGATCGCATCGCGCGTGCTGATCAACGAAATTTCGGCGGGCCTTGTGGACATGCTGCGTGACAAGGGAGCCACCGCCACGGCGCTGCACTTTCAGTCCGAGAACGCTCTGATTGCAGAGAAACTGACTCTGCGCGGCAGCGATGGGCAGGACGTTGATCTGGGGCATGTGGGACATGTGACCAGCATTGATCGTGATCTGCTGGTGCGAGTCTGTTCGACAGGAACCATTCCTGTGATCCCCAGCATTGCTCTGGATCGTCAGGGCCATCGGCTGAACGTGAATGCTGACACCGCCGCTGCAGCGGTGGCTCGCGATCTGAATGTGGAAAAGCTGGTCTTTCTCAGCGACATTCCCGGAATTCTGACAGATATCAAAGATCCCGCCTCACGCCTGTCACACGTCACCGTTCAGCAGGTGCGCAATTTGATCACCAACGGGACGATCGCCGGCGGAATGGTGCCAAAGGTCGAAGCCGCTCTGGATGCTCTGGATGCCGGCGTGCATAAGGTGCATATCGTCGATGCTGCCATGCCGCACTCAGTGCTGCTGGAGATTTATTCCGACACCGGAGTTGGCACGGAAATCGTCGCGTAGACTGGATGTTCAGGATTCCGTCGACGTCTCTCGCCCGCCGGTCAGGTGGTCCTGATAGTCTTCCAGCTCCTGCCACCGACCTTCCGCAGCCAGCAGCGCCTGGTTGGGCCATGTGTCCGGATTGTGCATTCGAAATCGAGGCCCCGCTTCGGTGAGGATTTCTCGTAAGCGGTCCGGGGATGTATTGGACAGCTGCAGCCACGTCTGAATCCCGTTTTCGTTAAACAGTTCGGCGATCCGGGGACCGATTCCTTCGACGATTTTCAAGTCGTCCTTGCGTGGTAACTGTTTTCCGCGAAACGTGGCCCGCACCGGATCTTCGGTCCCGCTGACTTCGGCGTGTTCAGGATTTGATTGATGATCGGACTTTGCGGAAGACGAGTCTGCAGCGGACGAGTCAGAAGATGTCAACGACGCAGCGGGTTCCTGCGGCGGGTTTTCAAACAGTGGCTGCGGAACCGTGGCCGCTGAGTCTGCGTCGGTGGACACGGCGGCAATCATCGGCGAAGCGGCATCCGTTTCAGATGCCGCCCCGAGTATCTCATCCGCACTTTTCTGCGATGGACTGTTCTCCGCCTGACGCCGAACGCGTTCAAAAACGTCCGAAACAATTGGTCCCGGGTCGGTTGAGTCTTCTCCGGCATCGAAGCCAGCCTGTCGACGAATCTGAGCAATCGGATTTGTGTCGAACGGCGGTGCGGGCGTCGACGAATGACGCTCTGAAACCGGTTCTATACCGGGAACGGAGCGGCTCGACGGGCCGGAATCGGAGGACGTCGACCCCGAAGCGGATTCACTGCCGGTAACCGCCGTTTCTTTGCCGGACGAAGTCTCAACGACCTCTACTTGCGCTGCTGCCGAAGATGCAGTGCCGGAAAATGCGTCCGTTGCAGCTGCGGCGTGTTTTTGGGCGGCTCGAATCTGTTCCAGCGGGCTGAGTGCGGTTTTGGTTTCTGTCTTTGGAGGGCTGACGGCGGCACCTCGACGAATCAGGTCCAGAGGACTCGGTGAAATTGACTCAGCCGTCCTGCTGGATGCGGCCGTTGGCGCGACATTCGGCGATCCTTCGGGGGCAGAAGCTTTCGATGTTGATGAGGCCGTGTTGGCGGCAGCCGACTGCTGTTTTCGAATCAGATCCAGAGGACTGGCGGAACGATTGGTGACTGATGCGGCTTGCGTTGCCCCGGCCTGCTGACGAATCTGATCCAGCGGACTGCCGCTCGACGTCGGCTTTGACGTTTTCGGCGGGGTTGATGACGATTGATCTGCGGAAGATTCTGCCGAGCCTGCTTTCGCTGAGGATGGTGTTGAAGTTTCTGTGGCTGATTTCGTGACGGATGATTCGGCCGGTCGTTCGATGACCTCGACATAGTCCGGGTCGATATCGTACCACGCGATGTCAGCGGAGGTCTCAAACTGCACCAGCAGCCGACAGTTCATGTTGACCGTCCGGACCTGACCTGTCAGCCCTTCAAATCGTCGCAGTTCCGGAATGCCACGCACGACCTGAATCCACTGATCCGTCCAGATGCGTTTAAGTTCCTCAGCGCGCTGAATCGACATGCCGAATGTTTCCATGCTGGTCAATGCAAAGTCATGACAGCGTTTCCGCGCAAACAAAAACGCCACTCAGTGGTCGCATTGGAACGCTGAGTGGCGTGGATGTAAAGCTTCGAATGTCGCTCACAACGGGTCGGTAACGCACTTCGCGGAACGTTTTACCGAGATTGCCCGGGTTTTCGCACGCGTGGTCGCCGGCGTTGAGCCGATCACGAGCTGCCGAAATCAGACTTCCTTGGAATTGATCCAGGTCATCATGCGTCGCAGTTGCTTTCCGACAGATTCGATCAGGTGAGTTCGTTCGCGGCGACGAGTGGCGAAGAACGACGCCTGGCCGGCTTTGTTTTCCAGCAGCCAGTCACGAGCGAACTGGCCGGACTGAATTTCGCCCAGAATTCGCTTCATTTCGGCCTTGGTTTCTTCCGTCACGATGCGAGGACCGCGAGTGTAGTCGCCATATTCGGCCGTGTTGGAGACGCTGTATCGCATGTAATTCAGACCGCCCTGATAGAACAGGTCAACGATCAGCTTCAGTTCATGCATGCATTCGAAATAGGCCATTTCCGGCTGGTAACCGGCTTCGACCAGCGTTTCGAATCCGGCTTTGACCAGAGCAGAAACGCCACCGCACAGAACGACCTGTTCACCGAAGAGGTCGGTTTCGGTTTCTTCGGCGAACGTGGTTTCGATGACACCACCGCGCGTTCCGCCGATCCCTTTGGCGTATGCCAGAGCCAGTTGACGTGACGTCTCAGAAGCTCCGTCGCTCAAAGCAATCAGACTGGGGACTCCACCGCCCTTTTCGTATTCGCTGCGGACCAGATGTCCGGGACCTTTGGGAGCGACCAGAGCTGCATCGACGCCTGCGGGAGGCACGACCTGACCAAAGTGAATGTTGAAACCGTGTGAACACATCAGCAGATTGCCGGACTTCAGTTTGGGACGGATATCGTTGCGATAGACGTCGCCCTGAACTTCGTCGGGCAGCAGAATGTTAATCAGATCACCCTTGTCGGCGGCTTCGGCCGCAGAAACGGGTTCAAAACCGTGGCTCTTTGCCAGTTCATAGTTTGGACCACCGGGCCGCTGTCCAACGATCACCTTGCATCCGCTGTCGCGGAGGTTCTGTGCCTGAGCGTGTCCCTGACTTCCGTAGCCAATGATGGCAATCGTCTTGTCTTTCAGAAGGCTCAGATCAGCATCGTCGTCGTAGAAAACCTTTGCGGCCATCGAACTTGGTCCTGTTTAGATCAGTGAAGAGGTTGAAAGTGAGTTTAAACGTTTGACTTGAACACGCAGCAAATCTGCAGAGACAGCTTCGCTTTGTTGTGATGTTTTTCTGTTCTGACGGTTCCGCACGATCCGAAGCGGCGGGTGAACGCTGGTCGGACTTTACCTGACGTCAGAGCACTGCCGGTTCCGGGAGAATCGTACTGCGAATGGACGCCGGAATCCGGCCACCAATGCTTTTTCACGGAAGTCTCACACACCTGCGACAACAAACCGCGACCAGGAGGATTGTCGATCGGAGCAATCCCTGACAAAGTCGGGACAAGCTTTCATGGTGCCGTTGGCTGGGGCAGGACGGAAACTGCTCCGTGGTCCCGTCCGCCTGCAAATCTGTCGGACAGGCTGTGGAGGAAATTCGAGGCCAGAATAGCGATTTGCCGAGGCCAGGTCAGTCAGGAAGCATTCGCTTCTGAACATTCCGACAGAACTTCGGGCGGCAAATCCTGAGTAATCGTTTCGTCGCGGAGCATGGCGATCCGTCCGGTTCGAACCATTTCCAGAATGCCAAATTCTCGCATGCGGTCGATAAATGCTTCGATTTTGTTCTCCCGCCCGGAGATCTCGACCATGACGTGGTCCGGACCGACGTCCACAATTCGTCCCCGGAAGATGTCCGCCAGCTCTCGAACTTCCGTGCGGCGACCCTGAGCGGTGCTGACTTTGATCAGCATCAGGTCGCGTTCAACGAATTCTCGGTCCGCGTAATCCTGAACCTTGACAACCGTGACCAGCTTTTCCAGCTGCTTTCGCACCTGTTCAAACTTTCGACGGTCTTCATTCACGACGAAGGTTATCCGTGAAAATTCAGGGTTTTCCGTAGCGCCGACGGCCAGACTGTCGATGTTGAACGCTCGGGACGCCAGCATTCCCGCGATGTGAGCCAGAACGCCCGGCTGATTCATCACCAGGGCAGACAAAACGTGTCTCATGACAAGGATTCTCGGATGAGGCGAAACCTCAGGAAAAACAAACAGAAACGGCGACTGACTTCGCTGTCAGGCTTGTTGCCTTCACGATCGCCATGAACGATCGAGCAGAAAAAACAGACTTTTTCCGCATAAATCGAGCTGGCGGAAGTCTACGAAGCCACCTGACTTCGAGCAACCAGACACTCAGAATACCCCGGGGTTTCGACCGGAGTTCAGATTTCGAGACGGCTTAATCGACAGGAAACGCATGAAATGTGTCTGTCGCCGAATTCATGAAATCGGGATTCATCGCGCGAGTTCGAATTCTTACGAATCCGGCGACGCATCATTCCATTCCGGTCGACCAGTGGCAAACGACCGGGAAACTCTACTTCGCCTCCTCCGACGGCGGCCCCAGCAGCTTTTCCAGCATCATGTTGAGCTGTTCGCCACGAGCTTCCATCTCCACAACCTTTCCTTCCCTGTCGACCAGAATGGCGGTCGGGATTCCGCTGATGCCATAGTGAACGGCCATCGGGTTATCCCAGCCGCGTTCGTTCTCGTTGGGGCTCATCAGATTCACCCACGCCAGTTTCTCTCGGTCGACGTAACGCTGGTACTCTTCCTTTGTGTTGTCCAGATTGATTCCGACGATCGCGAAACCCTTGTCGCCGTACTTCTCCAGCTGAGCCTTCATGTTGGGGATTTCACCACGACACGGTCCACACCAGCTGGCCCAGAAGTCCACCAGCACCACTTTGCCTCGATAGGCAGCCCAGTCGAATTTTTCGCCTTCCGCCGTCGTGCCCATGACGTCCATGAAGTTTCCCGGAAGGTTCAGTCGCCGAGCCTTGCCTTCCAGACTGGCGATGTCCGGACCATATTCCGGGTTGTTGGCCTTCCGCAGTTCGGTCGCCAGGCGAGTATAAATCTTTGCACTGGTGGACATCATGTCGCCGTCTTCCAGAGCTTCGCCCAGAGCGGTCGACAGACCATAGCTGGTGCTGTCCAGGCCAAACCGATCCATGTAATCGAACAGCTTCTGCAAAGCCACGGTCTGCTGTTCATTCGTCAACTGAAACCAGTTCTGAATCTGACTGCGAAGCTGAAAGCTGCTCACCAGCCGTGTCACGGCAGGCCGTTCGTCCTTTTCCAAAGACGCAATCAGTTCCTTTAATTTGGCGGCCGCCGCATCATCAATCTGAGCCAGCGCTTGATAGGCGGACATTCGTTCCTGAATCACCTTGACCTGAGCCGCTTCGTCCGGCTTTGCCGCGTCAATCTTATCCAGCGTTGCCAGCACCGCAGCCACCTGAGCTTTCAGATGGGCAATTGTTTTCTCTCGCGATCGATCAGTGCCGGGCAGCGGCGTCTGCTTCACCGTGTTGATGAACTGAAACAGTTCTTCTGCTGTTCCATCAGGAATGGTAAACAGGTCTTCCGACTTCGTCTCCACGTCCGCTTTCTTCGTTTCAGCGGCATTGTCCTGAGCATTCAGTCTCGGTGTGATGCAGGCGGTGATCGTCGCCGCCAGAAGCAAGATCACCCCGGTGAAGCTTCGTGAACGCTTAAGGCCGGAAGTTATTGTTGACAGCCCGTCGCGTTCCGAGAAGGCATGGCGCCCTGAGCAAATCCGACGGGGCGGCTTCGGTTGAACGGCCACAGGAATTCGACAGGGGACGAGTCCCGGAGTCCGTCGGCCGATTGTCACGTCCAGCAATGTCTGAACAACGTCACGAACAAGATTCGACACGACTGACCACAGCGCGGTGCAAAAGATCATACAGATGGTTTCTCTAACGAGGCTGAGCTTCAGACAACCGAAACGGCCTCGCGGCAGGAACGTTCCGGGGCCAGACAGTGACCACTCCCCTTGAAGCATGGGGCGTCCTCTGAACGGGACCACAACATCCTGACATTCTACGAAGGCAAAGACGGAAGTAATCCATCAAATTGTGCGAATCGGGGCACAATTGCCGGGGAAGACCTGTGGCCTGGGTTTTCTGGCCAGACTCAACCGGTTGCTCAGAATCAGCGGACTTTGACCGTCCTTCCTGATCGTGAGGGTTGAACAGATCCAACACCATGACCGTCGTCTGACTCGTTTCTTCCGTCACCAACGACAGGTACGAATTCCACGGACGGTCAGTCGCCGGATACCCGCGGCCGGATGTTCTGCCGCTGCGGCGGCCGATCGTCGGCAATCTGAGGCATCGCGAAAACAATGCCCGGACACCGGAACAGAATCGCCATTCGCTGTCGGATCTGTCATAGTGGTCTGGTACTTCCCGCCATCCGGTCTTCCCCACATCCCGCCAAATCTTCAGGAGACCCCCGATCCATGGACGCAACTCAAACCCACCTCGCCAAAACTCTGAGTCACAATTCGCCGTTGCTCTCTTGCCGGTTTTCTCCATCCGGTTCGATGGTGTTTGCCGGCAGCGAAGATTATCAGGTCCGAAGGTTTTCGCTGGACAGCGATCAGAAGACGGCCTTCGACACGGATGCCTGGGTACGTTCGCTGGTGATTACGAAAGATGAATCCACTCTGATCACCGCAGGATACGATGGCCGCCTGATCTGGTGGCCCGCCGCGTCAGAATCGCCAACCGCCATTCGAACTGTGGATGCTCACGCAGGCTGGATTCGCGGTATCGCACTCAGCCCGGATGAAACGCTGCTGGCATCTGTCGGCAATGATCTGATGGTGAAAGTGTGGGAAGTGTCAACGGGGAAGCTCATTCGCGAAATGTCCGGACACGATTCGCACATTTACAACGTGGCCTTTCATCCCTCGGGCAACAACATCGTCACGGGAGACCTGATGGGCAACCTGATCGACTGGGAAGTCGCTTCCGGAAAACAGCTGCGAACATGGAAGGCGGAATCCCTTTCGAAATTCGACAAAGGCTTTGTCGCTCAGATTGGCGGGTTTCGCGGGCTGAAGTTCAATCAGGACGGCAGTCAGCTGCTGGGGAGCGGAATCACGAATGTGACGAACGCCTTTGCCGGTGTCGGCAATCCATCGGTTGTCTGCTTCGACTGGAGTACCGGCAAACAGCTGACCGAACATCTGTCGAAAGGCAAAGTTCAGGGAGTCGCCTGGGGACTGGCCTCACATCCGGACGGCACAATCATCGCAGCAACCGGAGGCAGCGGAGGCTTTCTGCTGTTCTGGAAGCCCGGTGAAGTGAATGAGTTTCACAGCATGAAGCTGAAGGATGTCGGCCG
>JAGQPY010000191.1 GCA_020426485.1 Planctomycetaceae bacterium | reverse complement strand
CAACGCGAATTCATCCTGGTGGACACTGTTCTCGGTCAACGCAATCCGGCCTTTGATCACGATGTTGTGGCAGCGGCTCTTCGCGAGACTGAAAAAACCATGCCGGACGTGACAGCTCGCACGCTGCCATTTCGGGCTCTGGAATTTGAGTGGTCGTCAGCGGACATTGCCGGCGACAACGTCGACCAGAAAACGTCCGACACATCGGTGCCTCCGACGGCGGTCGTTTTGATCGGGCCGAAAGGTCGGTGGCGATGGATTCTGCCTGCGGGACCACTGCAAAGGTTGGAAAATTCCCCCAGCGAGAATGGTCGCCTGTTTCTGCCGGCAGCACCTTCGGTCAATGGTGGCGTCGATATGACGCTGACGATTCGCAACGATCTGAACATTCCCGTAACTCTGCAGTGGGTGAACAGTTCTCGTGAACGAACATCCTACGGAAAGATTGCAGCGGGCACGACAAGACAGCAGCACACGTTCGCCGGACACGCGTGGGTTCTGGTGGATGACAGCGGAACCGACGTCGCCGCCCTCCGCGCGGTTGAATCACAGCCGGACGTCGTTCTTGACAACGATGCATTGAAATCACTGAAGGAACGGTTTCAGCAAAAGTCATCACCTGAACCTCGGAAGAATCGTCGCTCCAAAGCCGCCGCTGCTGACTCTCCGAATGCGGATAACCCGTGGCAGGCCTTCGTGAAAGATCACAACCTGTGGCTGCGTCGCCCGAAGGATTGGCAGAATCGATCCGCTGATCAGCCCATTGGTCTGACAACGGACGCCACAGCGGAGAAGACGTTTCGAAAGACCTTCGCCAGACAGCGACTGGTCAATCTGCAGTATTCCATGCAGGACCCGCCGCCGGAAACGCCCGATGTTCACTGGTCACCGGACGGAAAGTTTCTGCTGGCCTGGCAGACTCAGATGGTGCCGGAACCGCAGGTTCACTATGTCGAAGCACTGCCGGAGAATTCCGAACGTCCTCAGCTGATGCAGTATCCGTATGCTCGCGCCGGTGATCCGCTGCCTGTGCCGCGTCCGCGTCTTTTTCGGATGAACGATCATTCCGAAATTCCCGTTGATACCACGTTGTTTGCCAACCCGTTTGAGCTTCGCTTTGTCAACTGGGATGACAGTGGACGTCGGTTTCGACTGCTGTACAACGAACGCGGTCATCAGGTTCTGCGGCTGCTGGAAGTGTCAACGGACGATGGCAGCGTTCGACCGATTGTGGATGAGCATAGTGATACGTTCATTCACTATTCCTCCGATGGAAAGTTCATTCTGGAATGGTTGCCGGACGAACAGCTGTTGTGGGCGAGCGAGCGATCGGGCTGGAATCATCTTTATCGAATCGACGTTCGCACCGGAGACGTGATCAACCCGGTGACCTCCGGCGAGTGGAACGTGCGGCGGATTCAACATATCGATCGCAGGCAACAGACCATTTGGTTCTACGCGGTTGGCATCATGCCCGATCAGGATCCGTATCACGAACACTTCTGTCGAGTGCGATTTGATGGCAGCGATCTGAAGATTCTGACCGAAGGCGATGGAACTCATGAAGTCACCATGTCGCCCGATCGACAGTGCTTTATCGATCGGTGGTCACGAGTCGACCTGCCCCATGTCACCGAACTCCGCCGCAGCAGCGATGGTCACCTGATGTGTGTGTTGGAAAAAGCAGATGCGTCGGAGATCCTGTCTTCACACGGCAGTTTTCCGGAACGGTTCGTCGCGCCCGGACGTGATGGCAGGACGCTGATCTGGGGAATCATTCATCGCCCCCGAATCTTTGACCCGGAAAAGTCATATCCGATTGTGGAAAACATTTACGCCGGGCCGCATAATCATCACGTTCCCAAGTCGTTTCGTTCGTCATATCGTCACCAGTGGGAAATCGCCGACCGCGGTGCGGTGGTTGTTCAGATTGACGGCATGGGAACCGCATGGCGGTCTCGGGATTTTCACGAAGTGTGCTTTAAAAACCTTCGAGATGCCGGGTTTCCCGATCGCATTGCATGGATCAAAGCCGCTGCGAAAGTTCGCCCGTGGATGGATATCAGTCGAGTCGGAATCTACGGCGGATCAGCGGGCGGTCAGAACGCCATGGCGGCTCTGTTGTGGCACGGTGACTTCTATCATGCCGCCGTCGCGGACTGCGGTTGCCACGACAATCGGATGGACAAGCTGTGGTGGAATGAACAGTGGATGGGATGGCCCGTCGAACAGCACTATGCCGAAAATTCCAACACGGAGAACGCCTCCCTGCTGAAAGGCCACCTGATGCTGGTGGTCGGGGAACGAGATCGCAACGTTGATCCGTCCACAACTCTGCAGGTCGTCCAGAAACTCATTGCCGCCGACAGGAACTTCGACTTCCTTCTGGTGCCCGGTAAAGGTCACGGTGCCTGCGAAACTCCCTGGGCGTCGCGTCGTCGAGCTGACTTTCTGGCCGGACATCTGCAGATGAACTGAGCAACGCTGCGAGGAAGCACGTCTTCCGGCGGGATCGGAAACCGTCTGAACCTGAAGCGAAAATTGATGGCGTTATTCATCCACCAGGCGGTGCCCTTTCGCTTCGCGGACAGTGGTGATCAACTGACGGAGTTCGCGAACCTTTTCGGGGTGAGTCGTAAACAAATCGTTCGCTTCTTCGGGGTCGTCATTCAGATTGTACAACTGCGCGTTCGGCTGACCGGGTTCCGGACGAATGCGGCGAGGTTCAGAAAAGCCGCCGGACCCCAATCCTTCAATCAACTTCCAGCCGTCTTTGCGAACGGTCATGAATCCGGCCCCCGATTGAATCAGAATCGACTTTCGCGCTAACCCCTTGTCCGTTTGAGTCCCCCGCAGCGCGGGTGAAAAATCAAAGCTGTCCGGTGCATCGTTGGCTCCCAGAGTTCCACCGGTCACGGCAGCCAGTGTCGCCAGCACGTCTGTGAAGTCAATCGTCTGAGCACTCCGGCTTCCCGCTTTCACGACTCCCGGCCACCGCACGATAAACGGAACCCGGTGGCCCGCTTCCCATGCATCCGCCTTCATTCCTCGCCAGCCACCGGAACTGTCGTGCTGAAAACGTTCGACGTCGGTTTCGTACCACGTTGGTCCGTTGTCGCTGGAAAAGATCAGCAGCGTGTTGTCCGCCAAGCCACTTTCCTGCAGCGACTTCAGAACAGTTCCCACATTGGCATCCACCATTTCCATGAAATCGCCGTACATGCCGGCCCTGCTTTTTCCCGCAAATTCGGGTGACGGCAACCACGGCGTGTGAGGAGCAGGATAGGCCAGATACAGCATCAGCGGCTGATCGGAATCTTTCTGAGCGTGCGTCTGAATGACGTTCACCGCTTCCTGAGTGAACCGCGGCAACACGTCTTTGAGCTGCAGGTCCGAAGCGATCAAACCTTCTCGCCAGAACGCTCCCTGAATCGGAGACCAGCCTTCACTGTTGCCGGCGGCAATCGGTACCGTCGGCGGCTGCACGGCTCGATCGTTGCGAATATAAAAGTAGGGAGGAATATCCGTGGATGCTCGAATGCCGAAGAAGGAATCAAAGCCAACATGAACGGGCCCGCCGGGCAGAGGGTTTTCGTAGCCGTTCTCTCGAAAACCCAGATGCCACTTTCCAACCATCGCCGTGTGGTATCCCTGCTGTTTCAGCATTGATGCCACCGTCATCTGCCCCTCTTCAATCAGCGGCTGCTTCGGCCACAGACCCACGTTCGTGCGAAACGGATAACGCCCGGTCATCAGCCCGTAACGAGACATGTGGCACAGTGGCCCGGCGGCATGAGCATCGGTGAATCGCATCCCGGCCGCAGCCAGAGAATCGATGGCCGGCGTGCGGATCTTTGAATCAGGGTTATAGCACTGAGGATCTCCATACCCCATGTCATCCACCAGAATCGTGACAATGTGAGGGCGCGAATTCTCTCCCGCGGCAGCGCAGGTCGAAGTGACAACCGCGATCAGTACTGACAATAAACAGAAACGTTCAATCATGAGTTCGCTGTCCGTCTTCAGGCAAAAGGTCGATCCCGTCGGTGATCGATTTCATGGGGGGCAGACTCAACGCCGTGTAGCATTTCGCTCGTCAAAGTAGCAGCAGACCGCCGAGATCGCCACCGACCCTGTGTGGTGAAATCGTGACCGAACGGCAGCCCGCAGCGCTGCGGGCAAGGTCGGGGGCTGCTTCGTTGCCGAAACGGATGTCCACCGGATCGCGACATTCTGCGATTCGTCCCGGAGGGACACCGGAAACGGTTCCCCCCACAAGAAATTGCATCCCGGAGGTATGCCGGATTTCTTGATGTCGCAATCAAATCTTCCCATGCATCGTTCCGGCATCCCTTCAGGATGCGGGCGATTGTGGGCTCTTTACCGGCGGTGGCGCTGCGCTGACCGCCGGCTAATTTCTGTGAGCCCTCCGGGCTGAATCGCAAGAGGCGGACAGCATACTCGCGATGTCGGGGCCATGACGCCAACGACGTGATGCGGGAACAAAATTCCGCGACGCCGTCCCCGAATGCGGCATCGACGGCCATGCCAAGGTGCTGGCGATGGAAGCGTGTCCCGAGATTGCCGACGGCGCCGGTCGAGTCGTCACGGGGACGTTTCGGCATCGAGCGGCCCGCACGATATTTGGGGGCTGACGCAGCGGAAAGTCTGCCACAGCGGGCGCACCGAGGTGGAAACGATGAATTTCCGGAGCCATTGGTTGCGAAAGGTGCGGCGTTTCGACAACCTGCCCGCAAGGATCTGTGCTGATTATTCGTTTTCCGGTGGTCGGCATTCAAATCCGTTCACAGGCCAGCCGTTCTTCGATGGAAGTCCACGTCAAATGCCAGCTTTTCACGTCGCACGCAGCATTCACATCAATGCCGATCCGCAAAGAGTGTTTGAGGTGGTCTCCGATTATTCCACATGGACCAAATGGTCGCCGTGGCTGTGTTGCGAACCGGATGCGAGTGTGACGGTTTCGGAAGATCCGCGTTCCGTCGGATCCATGTATGCCTGGAATGGTACGGTGCTGGGACAGGGAGAAATCGAACATCGCTCCATCGATCCGGGACGACACATCGAAGACGAGATTCGATTTCTCAAACCGTTCCGTTCCCGGTCGGATGTGCTGTTCGATATGGAACCCCAGGAAGAGGGGACTCGACTGACGTGGTCGATGAAGGGTTCCCTGCCGTGGTTCATGTTCTGGATGTGCCGCATGATGGAATCGTTCATCGGATCGGACTATGAACGTGGCCTGCGAATGCTGAAGGAATGGATCGAAACCGGGCGCGTTCTTTCACACAATATCTTTCACGGCGTGGAAAGTGTCGGACCGATTCGCATGGCCGGTGTCCGCAGATCGTGTTCGCTGAAGGATATTGGTCCGGTGATGCAGGAAGCGTTCGCCTTCGTGACAGAGACACTCAGGACGGCAGGTCAGCCCACAGACGTTCAGGGAGCCAGCGTCGTTCATGCGTGCGACATGCGGCGTCAATCCATCGATCTGACGGCCGGTCTGATGTTGCAGGAACATGCTACTCTGGACACGATGGATCTGGTGGAAATTGACATTCCGCGTCTGAACGCTTTACGAGTCGAACACGTCGGCGCCTATCATCATCTGGGCAATGCATGGGCGGCGGCAGAACAGCGAGTTCGATACGGAAAGATGAAACGGGGGCGACAAAGCTCCTTCGAGATCTATCGCAACAGCCCTCACACCACACCCGTTGAAGACCTGCGCACCGATGTTTACATTCCGGTGCGATAGGCGGGCGACCACAGAGCAGATTTTCACCGTGGAAATAAGTGGAGCACTTCGCGCGGAAGTCACCCCAATCCCGGTAATTCAGCCAAATTCACCTTGCCTGCCTGTTGCAGCGGCCTTGAATTGAGTTGAAACTCCCGGCGGGTGTGCATCGGCGAACGATGATACATCGGGGGGTGCCGTGCCAGCAGATTCCGTCCGGAATCTGCAGTGACTGGCCTCACATTCCATTGGAGCGGCGGCAGATTGCAACAGCGGGGTTCCGTTGAGACCATCGATCTTTTTCACAATCAATTATGAAGATACAACAGCTTCTCGAACATTACGGCGTTCGCATCAATCCGTTCAGTCAGGAGGATGCGTCATCGGATCACATTTTCCAGCGACATTGCGCGGAGACCATTCATCATCCGGCGTGGGACAAAGTTTTGGGCGACTGTTCAAACCCTTCGACGTCGATCGTCTTCGGCGAAAAAGGGGCGGGGAAGACGGCCATTCGTCTGCAGCTGGTGAAAGCTCTGCAGGACTACAATGCGGCTCATCCGGATCAGCGTGCCTTTATCATCAGCTACGATGACCTGAATCCGTTTCTGGATACGTTTCGAGACCGCCTGCGAGGCCGCAAACGGCAACCGGATAATGCTCTGCAGGAATGGCGGCTGTGGGATCACATGGATGCACTGCTGGCCCTGTCGACTCGCCGGCTGTGCAGTGTTCTTGCCGATGAACACGCGACCGATCCAGATCTCAACGCAGATCAGTTCAAGGATCTGCCGCGACTTCGCAAACGCGACCTTCTGATGCTGGCGGCTTTCTACGATCAGTCTTCGGATCAGTCACACTGGCGCCGCTGGAAGAACATCAAGTGGCGACTGGGGTTCTGGTCGGCCACGGTTCACTGGAGGTTTGGACTGGGTCTGGTGGTCACAGCCGTCACACTGTTTCTGTCTCTGAAGAATGCTTCCAGCCTGTCTGATCTGGCCGTGCTGAAGGAGTGGTGGTTGTGGCTGGTGATCATCGTCGGCTGGCTTCCGTGGGCTCGCCGGTTTGTCACGCTGTGGTGGCAGGCTCGACAAATCGTCAGACAGGTTCGAATTCTGGAACACGGTTCCGCCACCATGCGGCGGATTCTGGCGTCGATTCCCGCCAAGGAACTGGATGGCCAGCCGATGCCGTCCCGCGATCGCAGCGACGATCGTTATGAACTGCTGGCGAAGCTGCAGCGCATTCTGACGCCGCTGGGATTCAGCAGCATCGTGGTTCTGGTGGATCGCGTCGATGAGCCTCATCTGATCAACGGGTCGTCGCAGCGGATGAAGGATTTCCTGTGGTCGATGTTCGATAACAAGTTCCTGAAACATCCGGGCATCGGCTTCAAAATGCTGCTGCCGCGCGATGTCGTGTTTTATCTGGGCCGCGAAGAAAAAGAATTCTACGAACGGTCACGCCTTGATAAGCAGAACCTGATCAAGAGTCTGGAGTGGACCGGAGAATCGCTGTACGACATGGCAACGAATCGGATTCGAGCCTGTCTGGATGACGGCGCGAATCCTCAGATTTCCATCCGTGATTTTTTTGCCGAAGATGTGACCGAACAGGAACTGATCAACAAGTTCGGACGCCTGCGAGTTCCACGACATCTGTTCCGGTTCCTGTATCGCCTGTTCACCGATCACTGCAACAAAGCAACCGAAGACAGTCCGGTCTGGAAAATCAGTCACGAAACACTGCAGACATGCATGGACAGCTACCAGCGCGAACTGGAAGCCATGGATCGAGGTCTGGGGACCGGCTGACACGAGCTGCACTGTGAAACTGACCACCTGTCGCGCCGGAAGCGTCCCGGTAGTGGCGGTTCGCTGACCGCCGCCTGATTTCTGAAACCGCTTTGCGGTCAATCGCAGTCGAACCCTTTCAGAGTCTTACAAAGTAAGATGCGCGCACGGTGTGCGCATGTTTGTTCAGGCGACCAACGGGAGCGTCTCGGCGCCTGAAACTTTCCACGTCTGTCGACTTTCCACGCCATTGGGTCAAGGGCTCAGCCCTTGTTAGGTGTCTCTTGAAGCGAATGCCGGTCGTTCAGACCGCCTTTCGTTTTGTTCGATACAGTTCCAGCAGAATGTCGGCAACGGCTCGAAAGAAGACCGTTGGAATCTCCTGCCCCACCTTCACACTGCGAAACAAAGCTCGCGTCAGAGGCGGGCGTTGAATCACGGGAATGCGGTGTTCTTTGGCAATTTTCACGATGTTGGCGGCGAACGCTCCCGCCCCTTTGGCCACCAGTTTGGGAGCCGCCATTTGTCCGGGAATGTATTTCAGTGCGACGGCGTAGTGAGTCGGGTTCGTCAGAATGACGGTTGCTTCGGGGACTTCTGAAACCGACTGATTCTTTAACGCTTCTCGCTGTCGTTTTCGAACGGCCGCCCTGATGGTGGGGTCGCCCATTTCATCTTTCTGCTCACGTTTGATCTCCTCGTGAGTCATCTTCAGTTTCTTTTCCAGCTGCAGCCAGCGACTGATGTAGTCGACCGCTGCCAGAACGAACGACACGATCGCCAGGGACAGACTGATGGTCAGTCCCAGATTCCATGCGTACAGAAACAGGCCGTTCACGGAAGCAAAGTTTCCGGCTGACAGTTCGTGTCGACGAAACCAGACGATCCCGATGCTGACCATCAGCAGCAGCGTCACTTTTGAAATTCCCAGTCCGCCACGGATGGCCGATTCCATCGACATCAGCTTCTGCCAGCCTCGAACCGGCGACAGCTTTTCAAAGTCGATTTCCATCGGCTTCCACGAAATCACAAAGCCCACCTGTGAAAAACCGATCAGCAGTCCGACGACCATCAGCACGGCCACCAGAGTTCCGCAGGCTGCCAGCATCTGTGTCGAAAACCAGCGAGCGCCCAGCAGCGAATGCAGGTTGGTCCAGTCGGTAAACGAAGCGTCCTGATACCAGATTCGAAAGGCGTCCATCAGACGACTACCGACATCACTGCCGGACCACATCAGAAACAGCACCCCCGTCAGCACAGCCGCCGCGGCCGCGATATCCGGACTGGACACGACCTGACCGTCCAGACGTGCCTCTTCGCGGCGGCGCTGGGTTGGTTCAAGCGTACCTTCCTGTTCGAATTCAGCCATGAGCGACCGCCTCCTCGCTGACGTGGTTCAGAAATGTCTGCAGAGACAGATACAGGTCCGGAAAGAAAACGATGATTCCGGCAAGTCCCAGAATCAGTCGCAGCGTCATTCCGTAGGTCATAAAGTTGAACTGCGGCGCGGTTCTCATGCTGACCAGCAGTGTCACGGTCGCCGCGAACATCAGAATTCCCACCGGCGCTGCGATCAGAAATCCCTGATGCTGCACTTTGGTGATCGAATACATCACCATGTCCCAGCTGACGATCGGCCAGCGTTCCGTCACTGGTCGTAAGGCAAACGAGCTGCCCAGAATCAGAAACATGGTGTGGTGCAGATTCAGTCCGAAGAACAACAGGACCCCCAGAACTTCAAAAATCTGTGCCACCACGTTGGACTGTCGGTCGTCCGTGGCTGCCGTCAGTTCCGCCATCGTCAGCCCCATTTCTGACGCGATGAAGCTGCCCGCAATGCGAGCCGGAACCAGACACAATCCGAACAACCACGCCAGCGATGCTCCCAGCACCGTTTCTCGAATCGCCAGCCATGCCAGTTGCAGCCACACGCCATTCGAATGCTGACTTAACTGCATCTGCAATGCCGCCGCGCCGGCAAAGCGCGGTGCGAAGACCAGAGTCAGCGCCATCGCGAGACCGATTTTGACGGTGTTGGGAATGTTTCGCCCCGCGACCGGCGGCAGAAATGCCACAAACGCCGCGCTGCGAAACAGCACCAATACGCAGGAAATGATAAGAGCTTCGAAGAACATCCGTGTTGTTCGGAAAAAAGGGGTGAGGGTTTCAGGGGTCCGGGTTTCAGCGGGCAGGTTCCTGAAACCTGCAACCCTAAGCCCGAATCCCTCTACTGCTTTGTGACAGCTTGAAATTGGGGTC
>JAGQPY010000190.1 GCA_020426485.1 Planctomycetaceae bacterium | reverse complement strand
AGATCCCCGTGGAGCTCGACGAAGCCGGATGATTGGAAGATCAAAGGTACAAAAAAAGGGTGGAGCATCCACCAATTGCGAGATTAGGGATTTTGCGATGGCCTAGAATTTTCCTGGCCGTTCTTGGTGACGGGAGGTTGCGAGATGTCAGGAATGGATTGGGAAGTCCGGAGCGCCCAGGATCGCTTGATCGCTGAGCAGGCGATTCTGAATTTTCGATCGCTGATCAAGGCGTGCCGCGAAGAACATTGGAATCGTCGAGCCATGAAGAGCGGGACGAACTTCGAAAAAGTCTCTCCTGTCGGCGAGCTTAACGGAGCGCTGTCCCCCCCAGTTCCTTCAACAACAGCCCCTCTTTTCCCGAAGCTGTTCAATTCGACCGTCCATGGCCAACTCACCTGAGGAAAGGATCACTCCCCTCTGATCTGTCTCATCTTCTCAGAAATCGCCGATTCCCCCGATTGACGTTTTTCAAAGCATCATCACCCAAAAGAACTGATGTGAAGCCTGTTCCTTAGGAAGTTGTACCGCTTCATTGCAGGAACGGGCTATTCCGCATACATTGCTGAGTTGGAGATTTTTCTCCCTAAAGACCAGACCAATTTCCAGTTACTCCCTTCAATGTTCCTGTCCGGTTCACAATCGGGGTTGATCGATCTGGAAGTCCAGTCTTCATAGCAGTGAGGCTGATCTCAACGCGAGACGGAGGAAATTCGCTTCGTTCGAGCCAGCCAAAGTGGGTTTCCCACGTTCCTTCAAAGTTGAGTCTGACGGGTGTTTCATGAACTCCCTTGACGCCATCCTTCGCCTGCTGGTGCTGCTTGTCCGGCATTGCTTCCATTGCGGATCCGTTCGCAACGAAGCATGCACCGACATAGAGGCCCCGACTCCGCGCGAATCGTCGGTCGACGATCCGCTTAAGAGCTTGCAGTTCGTCGGTTCCGTCCAAGGATTTACTTCGCGAAAGGCGGCTCCGCTGTCAGGACCGCGTGAGGCGGCCATGACGCCCGACTTACGCGAGCCCTCTCCCTCGCCAGAGGGGTCCCCTGACTCCGGTGCGTGCGGACGGGATGGGTTTCGGGGTTCACCGAATGCGAGTGTTCCTGGACCTTTTCCGTTTCGTCATCAAACGGTTCCGTCTTCTCCCGATGGCAGGATTCCGGATGGAACGCACCAGCCGTGCCAGATGCTCAACATCGCTGCCCTGATTGACCGAACTTCTCTGACTCGGGTCAACGCTCTCGTCTTATGATCACCGGGCGGGTTCCCTGAAGCCAAAAATTAGGGTTCCGCCACGATGCCCGAATTCATTGCTGCTGCCATCGGCTTGGTTCTCGGCGGGGTTGTCGGTTTTTTCCTTGACCGGATTCGGATGGGGAAAGCGTACCGTAACCGTGACGAGATCATCCAGGACGCCGAACGTGAGGCTGAGAATCTCCGCAAAACGCGGGAACTCGAAGCCAAAGAAGAATTACTCAAGCGTCGCGAGGGACTCGATCGTGAACTCGATCAAGTTCGTGACACCATTCGCAAACAGGAACGCCAACTCGATAAGCGCGAGTCTGCCCTCGAGGAGCAGGAAAAGGGACTTCAACGCCGCGAGAAGATGGTCGAACAACAGCACCATCGATTGGCCGACCGTTCCAAGATCATGGAAACCAAAGAGGCTGAGTTGGATCGGATGATCCAGGAGGAGCAGGAGGAACTCTTCAAAATCAGCAGCCTCTCCAAAGATCAGGCCGAGAAGAAACTGCTCTCTCAACTGGAAAAGCAACTGAAGAGCGAAACGGGCAGTCTCATCCTCAAACATCAGCAGGAACTCAAGCAGGAATCCGAAAAGTACGCCCGCGAAATTATCGGTATGGCCATTCAACGGTACGCCTCGGCTCACACCTCCGAGACGACAGTCGCGACCATCGACATTCCCAGCGATGAGATGAAGGGGCGGATCATCGGACGCGAGGGCCGCAACATTCGAGCCTTCGAAAAGGAGACTGGTGTGGACGTGATCGTCGACGACACTCCCGGCGTCGTGGTCGTGTCGGCGTTTGACACCGTTCGCAGGGAGATTGCCAAAATTTCGTTGAACAAGTTGATCCAGGACGGCCGCATCCATCCGGCACGGATCGAGGAGATCGTTGCCGAGACCCAACAGGAGATGGATGAACGGATCATGAACTTCGGCCGCGAAGCCGCCGAAGAGGCCGGCGTTCCGAACGCTCATGAAAAACTGATCTACCTGATGGGGCGACTTCAGTTCCGCGTCAGCTACAGCCAGAACGTGCTCCGGCACTCGATCGAAGTGGCCCACCTCACCGGCATGATGGCGGAACAGTTGGGACTCGACTCAGACGTCGCGCGACGGTGCGGGTTCTTTCACGACATCGGAAAGGCGGCCGACCACGAGATGGAAGGGGGCCATCCTGCCATCGGGGCCGACTTCCTCAAACGATATGGCGAAGGCCCGGAAGTCGTCCACGCGGCACTGGGGCATCATGATGATATCCGCCCGGAATACATGTATACCGTGCTCACAGCGGCTGCGGATGCCTGCTCCGCTTCGCGTCCGGGATCGCGTCGCGAAACGCTGGAAAAATACATCAAGCGTCTCGAGGAACTCGAAGCGATCGCCTGCGGTTTCCCTGGTGTCAACGAGGTCTACGCTGTTCAAGCCGGACGTGAAGTCCGCGTGATGGTCGACCCCAAACAGATCAACGACCGCGCCGCCGCCAAACTGGCTCGGGACATTGCCCAAACCGTGGAACAGAACATGACTTACCCCGGCGAGGTGAAAGTCGTCGTGATGCGCGAGATCCGGTCAGTCGGCGTGGCGAAGTAACGTCGTCAGGATGGTCCGTCGCTCCCATGGCCGTCATTCGACTTTTTGAGCCCCCGGTGACTTCCCGGGGCTCATTCCTACTTGCATTCAGCGAGACGGTAGCAAATGATGGAACCATGGAACTTCAAAGCCCGTCTTTGCCCGATGAACTCTTCCGTCAGGTCGAACCACTCCGGAAGTGTTCCTATCTTGATGGAGAACGGGAGAGCCTCGACTGCCGAATCTTTCAGTCCTTAACACCGGGACAAGTTGAACATTTCATTTCCCGAGGTTGGCGAAAGTTTTCCTGCATGGTCTTTCGCCCCGTCTGTCCAGCATGCACCAAATGTGTGCCGCTGCGCGTCGATATCCAGAACTTTCGACCATCAAAAAGCCAGCGAAAAACGTTGCGCCGGAACAGCGACATTCAGACGCAGGTTCGTCGGGCGACGGTAAGCACCGACCATGTTCGTCTCTACAATGCGTGGCATGCGGATATGACGATTCGTAGCGGCTGGCGCGAGCAGCGGACCGACACGCAGGACTACTTTCAAAACTTTCTCCTGGGAGACTTCCCGAGTCTTCATGAGATTCTCTACTTCCGAGATCGGGAACTAGTCGGAGTCGGGCTGATCGATGTGATGCCGAATTCGATCTCAAGCGTCTATTTCTATCACGATCCGGATTGGCGGGCACACGCGCCGGGAACCTTTTCCCTGCTGACCGAACTCGAACTCGCGAGGAAGTGGGGTCTGAAATACTCGTACCTCGGGTTCTGGATCGAGCAGTGTCCGTCGATGGCATACAAGAATCGGTACCATCCTCATGAAGTCTTGAGCGGGCGTCCGGGCGACAATGAAGAGCCGGTTTGGTTGAAGGTTTCCGACGGAAGCCGTAACGTCGCCAGTCAAGACGCTTCAAGAAAAGGCTGAGAAAATTTATGTCTTGGCTTTCGGCGGAAGGAAACCTACCGATAGGACAGGATTGCATCCTGTCAACAACCACAAGTTAGAAACCTGTTCTACCTGGCTTGTTTGGTATGCTTTCATCCACCGCTCGCCTTGGAGGGAAACGGGATTTGCGACAATTGCCCGATTCGCGAGGAATCGCAATCCCGATGAAACGGAAGCGGCGACGAGTCGCCGCCCTCCAAGGTTTTGATTGATTCGGAATTTACAAATTGGCACCAACGGCACACTGTGGAGAACACCATGGACCTTCTTTCAACAATTGACGGTTCCCTTCTCGAAGGCTTCTTCCCCAAGGGATGGGACCTCGCGAAGATTGATGCCTGCGTCGACGACGATCCATCGAAGATCACGGAGCGGCAACCCTTTTGGAACGAGGGCTTTCAGCCAATCCCCTGCCAAACCTTGGCGGACTTTGACACCTTCATGGGGCATGAGATCGCGATGACGATCCGTCGGAGTCGAGACGCCGGGGAACAGCTCGCGATGATCCTGCCCGTGGGGCCAATGGGAATGTATCGCTGGGCCGTGTTCTTTCTAAAGGAATGGAACGTTCCCTGTGACCATGTCCACGGATTCAACATGGACGAATGGAGCGATGCCCAGGGAAACACTTTGGAAAGCAGTGATCCCGGGGCGTTTCAGAACGCCATGCAGCAAGCGTTCTACGGCCCCCTCGGCAAACTGACTGTCCCTGTTGCCCAGCGTCACTTCGCGACCAGTGACGTGCTTCCGAAATTTGGCGAAAAGATCGCCGCAATCCAACAAGGCGCCGGAAAGCTCGCCGTCGTCTTCGGGATCGGCCGTGTGTGTCACATTGCATTTTGGGAACCGCAATTCGCTGGGGAATACGAGAGTGAAGAGGTGTGGAAGCAGCAGACGCATCGAATCGGAGCGAAGCTGCATCCGTTAACGATCGAGCAGAATGCGATCACCAGCTTCAAAAGTCGTACGACTCTGGTTCCGGCCTACGCAAACACGATCGGCCCCGGACTGTTTCTGCGAGCCGATCACATCATTGGAGGGGCGGATGGCGCTTTAGGTCGGGGGATGATGTGGCAGGGGCTCAGCTTGTGGATGACGCTGCGGCATGGTCCGACGCCGTGGATTCCATCCAGTTATATGCCCACCCTGCCTGGGAAGCTGTTCTTTTTGAACGAGCTTGCCGGACCGCTCGTGGCCGAGTGTAATTAAATCTGTCATTGCTTTCTCGCGGACCGAAATTGGTGCGAATACCGGAAAGGCATCCCATGCGAAGTTGCATTTTCTCGTTATTACTTGTGGCCGTTGTGGGGACGTCCGCTTTAGGAGACGTTGTTTCGGGGCCGTTCCAAGGGGACGATGTTCCTCCGCTCAAGGCGTTCGTCGTGGTCGGAGAACCGGACCAACAGTCCGTGAATCTCGGCGAACTTCGACTGGAGAAGCCGACGATTTACTTTTTCGTCTCAGCCAACATGTGGAGCCGACCGGTCGCACGATTGTTGAAGTCGCTCGATGAGCAGATCGCGAAATTGAGTGATGAAGCGGTGATCTGCTTCGTATACCTCACGGGCGATGTTCCCGTTGCGAAGGACTACCTTCCTAAGCCGCAGATGTCGCTTAAGCTGGAGCACACTTGGTGGACGGTTTATGAGGGCGATCAGGTCGGTCCCGGCGAATGGGGACTCCATTCCGATGCGGATTGCACAGTTGTGATCACAACCCGAGGCAAGGTTCGCTTTTCCACGGGATATACCTCAGCCAATTCCACATTGACAGACGCGGTTCTCAAAGAGTTTCGAAGGGCTCTGACAGGCGAATAAGATCAATCCGTTTCCGTTTGCCCGGTTCTCACTTCCGTGTTTCCTATCTCCTGGGCGGCTTTCCGAAACGGAAAAGATTGATCGCACAAGATCTCACAATCATAGTTCGTCAGTGCGACGGGCCATGGGGAACGGCTCGTGAGAATCGATCCACGGGCTGGGGCGTTTATCCGAAAGACACTCCACTCTCTGTTCCACATTGAGTCCGCTTCGGCACCAATTCTTCGATGCGAGTGAAATGGACGAGCCGGTCGAGATCTGGTCGAAGACGGCGCTGTTACGCCGCGACGGGGGATTGCATTCGAGATTGCACAATCGCACGGGCAATTCGATGCCATTCCAGTCGGGAGGGGCTCTGTCGCATCGTGCGAAACTCGACGAGATGAACAGGAGCCGTGGGGCGGAACAGGAATTCCAGAGTCAGGTATCCCATGAGACCGGTACTCACGGTTCGCGTGATCGCCTTCCCAGGAAGTAATCGAAATTCCGCTTGCCAGGATTTGGCGGCAAGCGAATCGACGCTCGAAACCGGAACGATCAGGCGGCCGCCGGGCTTCAGGGAAGACAAGAGATTCGCCAAGGCAATGATCAGCTCGGCAGAGAAGGTCTCCGCCCCGAAGAATTGCGGGCTTCGCAGAAGCACGGTGTCCAGCGAGTGCGACTCCCAGGGGACATTTGCCGCAGGGGAACCGGGGAGAATCACACCGTCCAATGCCACCGCTCCCCGCGAGGGATCATCCATCCCCTGAACACGAGCCCCCTTCACCTGAAGGGCCTTGAGCCATTGGCCTTCTCCGCAACCAACGTCGACAAACGATCGGCCGGAGCAGGCTCCGAACTTGCGTGCGAGCAAATTGAGTTGTCGGTCGTTCAACGGGGCCGGAACAAGAGCGTGGCCGTCCGACATAAATCCCTCCCTGGAAGTCTGGGGCATCCTGCGTTCGGAGAAAGAACTCCGAGTTCTCTTTTAATGTCGTAGCTCAAGACGGTGAGAGATCAGCCCTTTCTGCCGGTCCAAGAAATCCGGGGCGGAATCGGCTCAAAATTATCGATGGCTCGCATCACGCAAACCCGGGAAGATGGGAAAACCCTAGTGCGAGCGAGAACTGCAACATCGCACGCAGCCCGCAGGGCTTGCGGCGAAACGGAAAACAACAGTTTTGCCGCGTCTCCCGAACCCCGAATCCCAGATCCCAGATCCCGCTCCCCCTCGACCATCTCATGAATGATCTTGACTCAATTTCAGGATTTTCTGTAAACCCCCAGCCCCTCGGCCAGCACCGTTCGCGTGGCCCTGTTTCCACTCCTCTCTAATCCCCTCCCTCACCCGAGAAGTTCACGGAGTCTTCTGTCATGAGCGAACAGACCCCCCAGTCTGCAACGACGCAGGCGCTGCCCCACAAGCGGAACTGGAAATTGATCGTTGGCGGAACGGCGGCGCTCGCCGTGATTGCCGTCATCGGATTTCAGTTCTTCCGCGCCAACCCCGCCGCTTCCCAAACCGGAAGCCCGGAAGCGGGTCGAGCCACTCTCGGCGGTGGTTCCAACGCTCAAATCTTGGCGAAGGTCAACAATCAGGCCATCACCTACGATGTCGTCGCCCGGGAATGCGTCGAACGGTATGGCGAAGAAGTCCTCGACAACCTCATCAACCGGCTGATTATTCAGCAGGAATGCGAGAAACGGGGCCTCACCGTCACCAAGGCCGAAATTGAAGAAGAAGTCATCGAAACGGCGAAGAAGTTCAAGTTGCCGCTCGATACCTGGTATCAGATGCTGGCAGCCGAACGGGGGCTCACTCGTGACCAATACCACGATGACATCATCTGGCCCATGCTCGCACTCAAGAAACTCGCTGGTCAGCAGATCGAAGTGACCGAAGCGGACATGAAAAATGGTTTCGAACGGGACTACGGTCCCCGCGTCAAAGCCCGTCTCATTCTGATCAACAGCAACATCCGCAACGCCAACCAGATTTGGGAAGAAGCCAAAGCCAAACCTGAACAATTCGATGAATTGGCCATCAAATATTCCGCCGATCCCAACACCCGTCCGCTCGGCGGCGTCATTCCCCCCATCCGAAAGAATGCCGGGAATGATCCAGGAAGCAAAGCCATCGAAGATGTCGCTTTCAAACTTCAACCTGGCCAGATTTCCCCCGTCGTTCAGATTGGAGAAAACCGCTACGTGATCCTCAAGTGTGAAGGCCAGACCGAACCAGTGGTCACCGATATCAAGGAAGTCTGGAACGTCCTGTACGGCCAATTGATCGAGGAAAAAACTCAGACTGCTGTCGCCAAAGTTTTCGAGAAGATCAAAGACGATGCCCGCGTCGACAACTACCTGACCCGCACCACCACCGGCGGACGCCCCGCCATCCAACAGACCAGCGGAGTCAAAACTCCCTCCCCGGCTCAAACGGCAGGCGGGCAACTCCCGTTAACTCGCTGACGCTCCCTTCCGAAATATAGTCCGACTAAAAAAAGACTCACGGGAAGACCGTTTCGAGCTTTTGAATTTCAGGTTTTGAATTTGTTTCGGATTTCGAGCTTCGGATTTCCCTGATATTCGTTTCGCTCCGACGGACCGAAATCTCATTTGAGGTTCCGGTCCGTTTCGCATTCAAAGAGCGGTCTCTTAAACCGTCCACCCACACTTCTGGAGATGGACCACGCTGTCGACGAACCGTTGCTGGTATTGATCCAACGTCAGCTCCGGTTCTCCCTGAATCCCTTCGATCTCCAGGCTTGCGGGACCCTCGTACCCGGCCCCTTCCAGGATCTCCCGAACACGGACAAAATCCACGGCTCCCCCAGCTCCGAATTCCGGAAAGTGCCAGTCCTTGAATCCTCCGTTCGTATCTTTCAAATGAACATGCCGCACAGAGGGAAGCACTCGCTGTAGCTCGTGATAAACGTCCAGCCCTTCGTTGTAATAGAAGATATTGCCTGTATCGAAGTTGATCCGAATTTGAGGATGGTTGACCCTGTCCAGGAACTCCAGCATCCGGTCCGCATTCTGGCACGTGCCCGGATGGGTCTCGCAGCAGTAGATGATCCCTTGCTCCTCGGCGGCATCGCCAATTTGTCGCATGTGATTCACGAGCGTCGGCCAGTCCTCGTCGGACTCGATCTCCCCTCCCCCCGCGACCACGAGCGAAACTCCCAGTTGCCCAGCAATTCGAATCTTGCGCAAGGTGCGCTCCAGAGCCTCGGCCTGCAACGGGTTCCCACTTGTTAAATTGCAACTGCTCAGCCGCAATCCCGCATCATGGATCCGTTCCAAGACCCGCTGAACCGTGTCCGGGTCGCTGGCGTCCGTGAGCAAGGGAGTCTCCTTGAAAAAGGAGACCATTCCCTCATTCCTGACCGGCAATTCCAGAAACGTCACACCTGTCCGCGGCACCAACTCAAGTGCCGCCTCTGGACCAAACCGGCCATAGCTATTCGTCAAACAAGAAAGATGCATGAATCAAATCGGGTTTCGGGACTCAGGTTTCGGGGCTCGCGAAGAGTCCCCTTCTCTCAACTCTCCTCTCTCCTCCCTCCTCTCTCAAAACTCCGCACTCCCCGGCGTTCTTGGGAAAGGAATAACGTCGCGAATGTTCTGCATGCCGGTCACGAGCAGGATCATCCGTTCCAAGCCGAGTCCGAAGCCGCTGTGAGGGACGGTGCCGTACCGTCGCAGGTCGAGATACCACCAGTAGTCGTCCGCTTCGAGGCCGCATTCTTCCAGACGCTGTTCCAGCACATCCAGGCGGTGCTCTCGCTGACTCCCGCCGATAATCTCACCCACGCGTGGGACGAGGACGTCCATCGCCCGGACGGTCTTTCCGTCGTCGTTGCAGTACATGTAGAACGGTTTCAACGACCGAGGATAGTCATACACAATGATCGGCTGTTTGAAATGCTGCTCCGTCAGCCAGCGTTCATGCTCGGCTTGCAGGTTCGCTCCCCACGAGACCGGGTATTCCCAACTCTTGCCGCTGGAGGTCAATAAGTCGACTGCCTCGGTGTAGGAAACACGCTTGAATTCATGCCCGAGAATGTTGTCCAGCGTCTCCCGAACGGTCTTATCGATCCGGTCGTTGAAGAACTGAATGTCGTCTCCACAATGGTCGACACACGCCTGAATGATCGTCTTGATGAAGTCCTCCGCGAGTTGCATGTCGTCATCCAGCTCATAAAACGGCATCTCCGGTTCGACCATCCAGAACTCCGCGAGGT
>JAGQPY010000018.1 GCA_020426485.1 Planctomycetaceae bacterium | reverse complement strand
CAACGGCAGGCGGACGTTTCACGTGGAACATTCCCGGGGTTCGGCTTCCGGTGATCAACGGCCAGCCTGCACGGAACCGGCGGACCACCGGCACGAGGCTTGACGGATCATTCCCGGTCATTGGACAATCATGACCGTCGAAGCAGCACACCCCGCTGGACATCAGCGAGGGTTTGTTTCACGTGAAACGTTCCCCGACGGCAGGCATCTCCCACGTCGGTGTTGTGAGCAGCGACCGTTGGTCACCGACTTCAGGCCAATGGCTTGCACATTGTGAACGGCTTTGTGGCGATGGCAGATCTGTGCCCGCATGCAAAGTCGTTCCACGTGGAACATGCTTGCTGTGCGTTGGCGGGAGGAGGCCTATCCGGCGAAACGATCGTGAGTGGTAATCGTGACTGACGTTCGTCGGACAGCGGGGAACGGTAGCCGGTTGCGTTTCACGTGAAACCAACGGTATGAAACGCTTCCAGGTTCGCCCCCAAACTCTTCGCTGCCCAGTCCCCATTCCACAGACATTGGGTTGGTGACGATCTCGGCGTCCTGCTGAAAAGAATCGTGAATCACCCCACCTTCAAATGCCATGGAACGTAAGATGTGGGAAGTCCATCGGCCACGGCCGTCTGCGACGATGCCGGCGGCCGAAGCCGACGGCCACTCGAACCGGGCGGGGACGCGGAGGGAGCCGGGATTCTGTATTCGCGTTTCGCAGGCTGATCTGACTCAGGACGAACCTCACACACTCGACAAGCCATGTTCAAAAACTGCTCACGTCAGGAACTCGTTCTGGTGACCATCACCCTGCTGCTGGCCGTCGCGCTGCGGGCTCGGGAGACGGACCGACTGGCGATTGAGCACTTTGATGAAGGCGTCTATGCGTCGTCGACCTGGTACGATCCATCGTTCGGCGAGCCCTATCCAATGCGGCACCTCTACGCGCCGCCGTTGCTGCCGAGTCTGATTCGACTTGCTTCTTCGATCATGCCGTCCGTGGGTCCGTTCGTGCCTTCGATTGTCGCGGGCTGTGTCACCGTGTTTGTGATGTGGTGGCTGGCCAGAATTCTGTTCGGCCAGGCGGCGGGGTTATGTATGGCCAGCATCGTCGCCTTCAGTGACTACCACATTCTGTTTTCCAGAATGGCTTTGACCGACGCGGTTGTCCTGGTGTTTATCACAGCCAGCGTGGCGGTCGCCGTGACCGGACTTCAGCAGCGATCCGTTCGGCGGATGTTCCTGGCCGGCGTGCTGACGGGGCTGGCCTGGTGGACGAAGTACACCGGCTGGCTGCCGATCGCGATTGTTGTCAGCGGATCGGTCTTCTGGTGGACGATCGGTGGTCGTCGAGGAATCCGCATTCAAAAACTGCTGATGTTGTTGCTGGTCTTCGCGGCTGCCGGAGGTCTGGTCTGGCTGCCATGGTTCCTGATGCTGAAGTCGGCCGGCGGCTATTCTGCGGTGGCTGCTAATCACAGCGGCTACTTTTTCGGAACGTCCGGCTGGCAAAGTCGGCTGGCCAGCCAGATCTACTTTCACCTGAACATGGACAGCTGGCTGGGTGCGTGGGGTGTCGGTCTGGGAATCCTGTCTGCGGGCAGCCGACGCTGGATCGAACTGCGTCTCAGCGATACGCGCCGAACTCTGGCCAATCCCCTTCCCGGGCATCCGGGTTCGGTTTCAGAACCCTTTCCTTCTCCCGCCGTTCTCCGGCGCTTCTGCGCGGCGGCAATCGTGCTGGCGGTGGTGGCCTGCGGGATTGGAGCGATCGGTGTGCTGTCATGCCTTGCCATCGGTGGGCTGGCCGGAATGTTTCTGTACCCCACGCTCACTGAACTGTACCGACGCAAAGTTGACGGTGACGAAGCTGCCCCGGTTCCGGACGGCTTTCAGTATAACGTGGTCGATTTTCGAGCAGCTCCGGAAGTCGATCCGCTGCTTGGGTTCTCAATCGTCCTTGCCTGGTTCGTCGGATTGCTGCTGATGACTCCGATGTACTATCCGTATCCGCGGTTGAGCCTTCCATTGCTGGCGGCCGTCTGGCTGGGCGCTGTTGGAGGACTGGCCTGGTGGATCGAGGCCACTCTGAATGTGGACCGACGACAGCAGCAGGATGTTTCACCGGGGCATCTGCTGTTTATGAAGCGAATCGTCACTGCGATGGTACTGCTGGCGCTGGCCATCACAGCGAGTGGTGCCGGATCGCTGAAGCCGCCCACAATCTGGCAGTCGCGAACATCGCTTCGAGATGCCAGCTGGCAACTGGCCTCGGCGGTCATTCAGGATGCTCGAGGCAATTATGCACCACAGACGACTGAGCCGTTCGTGGATCAGTTCGGAATCTATCATCCCGATCCCGTCGAAGGTGACAAAGCGGAATCCGATGCTGAACTCGGTTCGTATGAACGACTGGAAGCTCGCGTTGCCCCGCCGGTCGATGACTCCACACCGCTGGCTGACCTGAGCCAGCCGGACGCCGTCATCTACTGCTACGGCGAACCGGCGGTCCTGTATCACCTGAACAGAGCCGGACTGAACTGTTCGCCCGTTCAGGACCTCACATTCCCAGCGGCAACGATTCGGCGAAAGGCACTTCCCACGTATCTGGTCATTGGCCCAAATACCATCCGCACTGACGGTATGCTTTACGACTGGATGGACACACAGGATCGGTTCGAACGAATTGACGAGTTCTGGTTTCGTGTCGGAGATGTCGTGCTGTTCAACCTGTTCAGCACTGACTGGATTTCCCAGCAACCCGACACTCGCTTTCAGAAACTGACGCTCTATCGACTGAAGTCTGACTGAACATTTTGCGGCGGGATGACGGACCTGTGTTCCGAAAGTGAGTTCATCTTGAAGTTGACGAGCCGGGGAACACAGTCCTTCAGACTGGTTCAGCTCACAGCGTTGTTGTGGCCACGTGAAACGGTGCCGGGAACCACGCGGACCTGCGTTTGGAAGAAGCGAACAACGTGAGCGATTCGGCGGTCGACGGCATCCACCTCAACCGCCTTGCCACGCCATCCGGTCAAGGGCGATGCCCTTGAAGAAGGCCGTGCTGAGCGAAGTCGTTCAGCCATGTTTGGACTCGCTCGCGTTCCGGTGCTTTGAAGGCATCGTAGGGAGCTGCCAGACGTCCGGAACACAGACCTGCAAGTTCCAACGCACACTTCAACCCCTTCAGATACGACGAACCATACTTGCCGAAACCGTAAAGCTGCTGAAGTTCGACGACAATGGACTGCAACCGTGACGCTTCGCGTTCGTCGGCCGCGATGATCGCACTGTAAAGTGAAGTGAACAGAGACGGAACCAGATTCGCCCCCCCGGTGACTCCACCGACCGCTCCCAGCTTCATGGCCTCAATCAGCAATGCTTCCGGACCGACCAACACCGGCCAGCCGGGGCGTTTGTTCGAAGCCAGTTGCACGGCCTGCCCCAGATAGTTCAGATCACCGGAACTGTCTTTCAGCCCGATGATGTTGGGATGATCGATCAAAGCAGTCAGAGATTCCTGTTCGATGTCAATGTGAGTGCAGCTGGGCATGTTGTACAACAGCAGCGGCAACGGAACTCCGTCGGCCAGTTCGGTAAACCAGTGACGCAGTTCCGTTTGACCGGCCGGAAAGTAAAACGGCGGAGCTGCCACCACCGCGGCTGCTCCATGATCGGCCGCGACCTGAGCCAGCCGAATGGCGTCCACCAGTGACGTATCAGTAATGCCCACATACAGCGGAACGTCACCGCACAGTCGAGCAGACTCAGCAATCACATCGCGTCGCAGCTTTTGACTGAGCCCCGGACCTTCGCCGGTGGTTCCCAGAACAAACAACCCATGAATGCCCGCATCGACCTGTCGCTGAATCAGCCGTTCCATTCCCGGCAGGTCCAGTGAATCTCGATCCTGCAACGGTGTGGCCAATGGGGGAATAATGCCTGAAATCGTCATCGGATGTTTCTCTTCATGAATCTACAAGGTTTGACTATCAGCAGTTCTGCGCGGGTTCTCACACAGTTCAGCGAGGGCCTCCTGACCCCGCAGCAGGGTGGCTCGGTCAGGAGACCGGCCACAGCGGATAAACCAGCCACAGCGGACAAACCGGCCACAGCAGATAAACCGGCCACAGCGGAGGTTCCGTATGGATGGTCGTATCAGGGAGCGACGGAGTCCTGGCAGTGCCGAGCGAATTCTGACAATTCCTGAAATCGATCCAGCCACGCCGCCACAATACTGTCCGAAAGCGTCGGTTTCGGTTTGGAACGCAGCTGAGCAGCCGGCGTTCCCCAGTAGAAGCTGATCCAGCCATCCGCATGAACCGCCGAATGCTTTATGAACTCCTGCACTTCATCAGGGCTGCACTTCAGCGGAAACATTTCTTCAATCACCAGCGGTTTGCCGATGTCGTATTTCTTCAGGGCCGTCAGAGCCGCTTCGACTTTGCCGGCTTCCGGATAAAAATGCACCGCAACGAAGTCCAGCGGCTCGCTGACTTCGGGTGAATAGAACAGCGGCTGTCCGCCACCAAACGCGAACACCCACGGAATCACGCCAACCGTGATCAAATGCCGTTGGTCATGTCGCCGGATCGATTCAGACATCTGGCGAACCCATGCCGCCGCAATCTCTTTCGACGTGCGGCCAGCCGCGTCCAGTGTCAGTCGCTGCACAAAATGTTTGCCGCCGAGTTCTCCCGTCAGCCATTCCGTTTCGACTTTCCTGCCCGGAATGATGGGTTCGTTCATCAGGTCGTAACAGAAGACTGCCGGACTGCCCGAACAGACTTTCGCTATGGCTTCCCAGAAGCGGCTCTGCACGGCCCAGCGTTCTGCCTCCGGCAGCTCATCATACCACGAGGGAATGTTCTTTCTGTGGTAACACGCCAAACCCGTGAGATCCAGATACAGTCGTGAGTCTTCTGCCAGTTTCAGCAGGCGACCAAGCTGATTCAGAGCAGCTTCGCGCGGTTGAGTGGGCGTTTCCATAAACATGCCCAACTGCAGATGAATGCGAACACAGTTCGCGCCCAGCGATTGGATTTCGGCGAAGTCTTCCACGACGGTCTGCCATTCGTCGATCCAGTATTCATCCAGCAGACGACCGTCGGAGTCATGATCATAATTGACTCCCCAGACCACGAACGGCCGACCATCCGCATCGACGAAACGTGTTCCGTCCGGACTGACTCGGATGTCTGACAGGGGCGACCGCGAAGAAACATCCGGCACGTTGTCGGCAGCATCCTGAGCGACACCGACTGCAGGTGTCAGCAGCAACACAGGAATCAGGAATCGCGACAATGCAGACGGCGAGAAAAACACTGTCATGATGCTCTTTCTGTGAAGGAAGCGGGACTCAGGAGGCCGTTGATTTCATGTTGAAAAACACGGGACTATGCTACCGGGAAGACATGCGGCCGGGAACTGAATGGCGTTTCGTCAAATGACGACTCAGGACTTCAAACCTTCAGGACCGGAGCGTGCTCTCCTTTTCATTTGAATTCCTCTGATCGGGATATTGTCAGTGCAACAACTTCTGAGTGGACTTCTGACCGTGCTGCTTGCCGTGAACGTTGGCAACGCAGCCGTCAGCAACAAGCCGAACGTGATCATCATCTTCACCGATGACCATGGCTGGGCGGATCTTGGGGTGCAGGGAATTCAGTCGGACATTCGCACGCCGCATCTGGATGCTCTGGCAACAGGAGGCCTGCGGGCCACAAACGGCTACGTCACCGCGCCGCAGTGTGTTCCTTCCCGTGCCGGACTTCTGAGCGGTCGCTATCAGCCTCGGTTTGGAGTCGAAAGCAATGGAGCATCGCTGGAAGGCTTTAACGCTCAGCCGACCATCGCCGAACGTCTGAAGCAGGCAGGTTATGCAACCGGCATGTCGGGCAAGTGGCATCTTGGACCGCCGGAAGAGATTACTCAACATGGCTTCGACGATGTGTACTGCAATCAGGGCGGCGGAAAAGGATGGACCAACGTTTCGCTGACCGGTGAACGCGTGCCGCCTGGCCCCACCGACCGAAAGACCTATCACCTGGATGCCAACAGCCAGGCTGCATGTTCGTTTATTGATCGACATCATGCGGAACCATTTTTTTACTACCTGGCTTATCGAGCACCGCATACGCCTCTGGATGCGCCTCCGAAGTATACGTCACGGTTTCCGGGAGAGATGCCGGAACGACGTCGACAGGCTCTGGCCATGATTTCCGCCATTGATGACGGTGTCGGTTCGATCATGGAACGACTTCGTCAGCATCAGATTGAAGAACGAACTCTGATCTTCTTTATGGGAGACAACGGAGCACCGCTGAAGATTCACAAAGTCGACTCGCCGCTGAATGGCGACGCCGGAGGCTGGGACGGTTCGCTCAACGCGCCGATGAACGGCGAAAAAGGCATGCTGTCCGAAGGCGGCATTCGAGTTCCCTGGTTGTGTTACTGGAAAGGCACCATCCCAGCAGGCCAGGTTTACGAACATCCGGTCATCAGTCTGGACATCGCGGCCACTGCTGCGGCTCTGGCCGGTCTGCCAACAGACACCGCACTGGACGGAACAAACCTGATTCCCTTCTTCACCGGACAGAACGAGTCCGCTCCTCACGAAGCTCTCTTTTGGCGCTGGGTTGCTCAGGCCGCCATTCGCCAGGGAAAATGGAAGCTGCTGACCGGTGGCCAGCGAACCTATTTGTTCGATCTGCAGAACGACCCCGGAGAGCAGCACAACGTTCTGGAACAGAACGCGTCCACAGCGGAGCAACTGCTAAAACGTCTGGATTCGTGGAGTCAGGAACTGAGTCCGCCCGGACGCAGCATTCAGCCGATGGCCAGAACGTGGGAAGACTACTTCGACTTTTATCTGGATCACAAACCAGCACCAGCGCGAAACTCGCCAACAGATTCTGACGAGACGATTCAGGGGTGGGTCGGCCGGAACTGTCGACTGTTGCTCACCGACAACAGCATGCAGGTAAATCCTGACGCAGCAACACGCGACTCACCCTTCATCGCCTGTGCGGGAACTGATATCCGAGGACCTGCGGAAGTCAGCGTCGTTCTGAAATCAGCGAAACGCGGTTCGGCAGGTGTAGCCTGGCGAACCGACGGCGAACGAGAATTTGCCGCCGGTGCCATCGCCCGAACTTCACTGGAGGCGACTCGCCAGTGGCAGACCATCAAATTCCAAATCCCGGCAGTCAAACGCCTGATTCATCTGCGGCTGATTCTTCCCCACGGCATCACGGAAATCCGCGAGATCGAAATTCATTCAACGACGTCGAAAGAATCGCGCGGCGATAATCGCGTCTGGAAGTTTGGGAGTGGCAGTCACTGAACTCTTCTCGAACCTCGGAGGCCGTAGCAGCGGAAGCAACACCGACGGTTTAGAGTGACAGCGTCGACTCGCTCGATGACCGTCAGGTCGAACGGGAATTTTTTACAATCTGAATCCGACGGCATGAAACTGCGGGCTGGTTGGAGTTTTCGTCTGGTTTCCGTCATCAGTCGATTGTGTCACAGGACGGATGTCCGGCACAATAACCGAACAGGACCTGTCGTGGAGGTGATCGTTGTCGTCAACCGCCGCGCTGGTTCGTCTCGTCGGTCATTTCATATTGGCCGCAGATGTTTTTGATTTTTCCGCAGCAACTCAGTCTCTGCGGATACAGAAATCGTTTCGCAGATATTGGATCAGCCGTGGCCGTTCGAATGCAGCTTACCCGAGTGATTGTCTCGGAGATCAATGATCAACACGCCATCTATCTGTCCGAAGTCGAGGGCAGTCGTTCGTTTCCCATTCTGATTGGCGAATTCGAAGCCGCCATCATCAACCGACGACTGCTGGAAGGCGCGCCGTTCCGACCGTTGACTCACGACCTGCTGAAGACGGTCATCGAACGGCTGGGGGGACAGCCGGAAGAAGTCGTTGTCACGGAAATGAAGGACCACACCTACTTTGCCGTGCTGAAGATTCGTCAGAATGATCAGGTGCTGGAAATCGATTGCCGCCCCAGTGACGCCGTCGCGCTGTCGGTGCACTTCACGCCTCCACTGCCGATTTACGTGGCGGAAAAAGTGCTGGAGGAAGTGGGCTGATGCGTTCAGTCTCAACGGGACTCTTTCAGGTGATGATTGCCCTGTGGCTGATCGGGGTTTCCTCCGTCCGCGCGCAGTCGGTGTGGAACCTGACTCGAGGCGATCGTTTTTCGGTGATGGTCAACGTCTCCCGACAAACGGAAATTCAGCTGGGAGATTCAGCGCCGGTTGTCCGTCACACATCGGAACAGTTCGAGCTGACTTATTTGGTCAGTTCAATCCTGCCCACGAAAACCGTTCTGAATGTCAGCGTCAGCAATGCATCGTTGACCGATAAGACGTCAGACACTCCGCAGACTTCCGCCGTTGCCATACCGGACGGATTTGTCGTCGACATCGCTGTGGATGCCGATGGCAGCGTTATGCTGATGGGCACCACTCATCATTTCCCCGGAAAACGCGCGGGAATTTCTCCGGGTGCGGCACGAGCGATTGATGAATCATTCCCGGACCCCGTTGTTCTGTCGTGGGTCGGTCGCCCGTTTTGGCTGACTCCGCCAGCCACATTACCAGCCGCCGATGCGAATGCTGAGCAGCCGACGACATGGGACCGACTGGATGCCGTTTCCCTGGGACTGATGGGACATCTGCGAGGTGTCGTGACCTGCACTCTGGAAAAGCATAATTCGGAAGACTCGCTGGAATCCGGAACCGTCTCCGCAAAAGGCTCCTTCCGTCACATCGCGCCGACTCCTGGCCGTGAGTCCGAAGGAAGTGGTTTTATGTTCCGCGATGTCACAGCAACCGTGGACTCATTCGAAGCCAACGGAAGTTTTCAACGACCAGAAGGCGAAGCACCGCAGCCGGACCCAGCCAATCCGGCTGGGAATGAGCGACGTCCGTGGCTGGAAAAGCTGGACCTGCAGTGGTCCCTGAGTGGATCGGCCAGCGTCGTGACCAACGGCCAGTCCACAAAGTGCCGGTTCGAACAGAAACTGGAGCACTCCTATCAGCTGCTCCCAGGCTTTCGGATGAAGCGTTCGTTGTTTCTGCCGTTTCCGGATAACCAAAGAATTCCCGTTCGGTAGTCGGCCAAGAAGACAACCCGCCGAATGTCCCCGTCCACGAAAGACGGAGGACACCCTGTCAATCAGCCGGCGTTACGCAGTCGACCGATAATTCGCTCAAAGTCGTCATTCGATCCGAAATGGATCACGATCTGACCGGCATCCTGCTTCTTCAGCTTGATCTCAATCCGGGCTGCAAACTGTTCTCGCAGATAATCCTGCAGTGAAATCACGTGGGGCGTCAGTTCCGGAGGCGCGGCGGTGTGTCCCGCGATGGCACTGGCATCACCAGTGCCTCCGGATTTCAGAATGGACCGAACCGCTTCTTCCGTCTTGCGAACCGAAAGCTGTTTCTGTTCGATCTGTCGAGCCAGCTCGATCTGAGCATCCGCACTGAGTGGCAGCAGTGCTCGAGCATGTCCGCCGGAAATGCGATCCTGGCGAACCGCATCCTGAACAACTTCCGGAAGCTCCAGCAGTCGCAGCATATTGCTGATCGTGGAACGATTCATACTTAACTGACGAGCAAGATCTTCGATTGTTCCGCCGAACGTTTCGAGGTATTCCTTGAACGCCTGAGCCTTCTCAACAACGTTCAGGTCCTGTCGCTTGAGGTTTTCTTCAATCGCCGCTTCGCAAACCTGGCGATCCTCAAGCTCCACGACTCGACAGGGAATCGTCTCCAGTCCGACCTGCTGCGCCGCACGCCAGCGACGTTCACCGGCGATCAGCTGATAACGATCCCCGATGGCTCGGACCAGCAATGGCTGAAGCACACCGTGCTTGCGGATGCTTTCGGCCAGTTCGTCGATCGCCTCCTGTTCGAATTCCCGCCGCGGCTGAAACGGATTCCGCTCCAGAAGCTCAACGCTGATTTCATCCTGCTCGGGCGAATGAAGCCGAATGGCGGGTTGCGGCGCGTGAGAAGTTTCTTCCCGATCATTGCCCAGCAGGGCATTCAGCCCACGGCCCAGCCGTCGTTTCACTGTGGGTTGTTCGCCGTCCAGATGCATTACTGTCTGTTGCTCGTCCATGAGACAATCTCGTGAAGTACCAGATCTCAGAAGCTGCCGCACGACCACGTCTACCAGCCGCGCTTGTCCACGTGTGTCATCGGCATAAGTGGAATAACCGGTCCAGTCGATACCGATGGATACCGGTTCCGTGGTTCAGGAAAGACAGGCAAGATTGGCGCAGCCGCTGAGAATTGACCGGCAATTCCCGGGAAACCGAGGTGTTCGAGGATGCTGCTGGACCTGAGAAAAAGCAAATTAGGCAATTTGATCTCAGGTTGTTCGACGAATGGGCTTGACACAGATCAATATCTGGATAAGTTGGTTTAGATATTCGCTTGTCTTGTTCGATGTTCAATGAGTTCCTGCCTGCACCGTCGACTTGCAGGGTCTCTGAAACCAAGAGTGACTCTTTTAAAGGTCTTCACTGCTTTCTGCGAAAGACAGACTCAAGCGAATCGCTCCCCAACAACTGCTGAATCCCCTTCAGCAGCCCCTGCCGACCGTCCTTCCGAACTTTCCCACCTCACCGACTGCCTGACGAGCATCGCTCAGACAGTCAGCTCAGTACTCAAGACATAGCAGCCGAATTTCTGCTGCGCGATGAGGAGAGACTTGATGAAATTTCTCCGACCCACCAACTCTTCGCCGCTGCGCTGGATACTGTCGGTATCCGCGCTGCTTGTTGTTTCGTGCGTTGCTGATGCCGGTGACGAACCCGCAAAGCCGGACCCAGCGCAGGTTCGGGAAATCCAGGTCACGCCGACTCAGATGACGCTCAGCGGTGCCCGGTCTGTGCATGGGCTGCGAGTCACGGCCATTGATCAGGACGGTGGCCTGCATGATGTCACGGCTGACTGTCAGTTCACCGGCAAAGATGTCGACATGGCGTCGGTGGCTGAAGACGGGCTGATTACTCCGCACAAAAACGGTCCGACGGAAGTTGCGGTTTCCTTCGGTTCTCACACAGCAACCGTCACAGTCGAAACCCGGAACCTCGAATCGACGGCCTACAACTTTCGTAACGATGTGCTGCCGGTTCTGGAGAATCTTGGCTGCAACCAGATGGGCTGCCATGGATCACCCAAAGGAAAAGAGCGACTGCAGTTGTCTCTGTTCAGCGCTGATCCGCATCAGGACTTTGTTCAGATCACCGACGCGAAGAAAGAGCTGATCAGTGTTCAAAAGCCCGAAGAAAGCTGGTTGCTGCTGAAAGCGACCTGCACCGAAGATCATGGTGGCGGCGATCTGACGGCCGAAGGTGATCCCGCCTACAACCTGCTGCTGGACTGGATTCGCAACGGAGCTGTGGAAGGTCAGGCCGGTGATGCGTCGCTGGAACGAATCGAAGTGTTTCCTCAAGAACGCACGATGATTCCCGGTGAGACTCAGCGACTGCTGGTGCAGGCATGGTTTTCAGACGGCTCCGTTCGCGACATCACGGAATTGGCCTCGTATCGTTCCAGCGAAACAACCGTAGCTTCCATCGACAAGCAGGGTCTGCTGACCGTCGGTGCGTATGGTGAAACGTCCGTCCTGGTTCGTTTCGGAGGACTGGTTTCGTCGTGTCTGATCACGGCTGCTCAGCCCGCGGATGTGCCCTTCCCTGAGATCGCTCTGAATTCGAAGATCGACGAACTGGTTTACGCCAAGCTGAAGTCGCTGAACATCATTCCCTCGGATGTCAGCAGTGACGAAGAGTTCCTGCGACGAGTTTATCTGGATGTCATCGGAATTCTGCCGACCGCCGCGGAAGCTCGTGAATTCCTCAGCGATACCCGAACCGACAAACGCAGCCAACTGATTGATTCATTGCTGGATCGACCGGAGTTCGCGGATTTCTATGCCATTCGCTGGGGTGACATTCTGCAGATCAATCGCGACGAACCGGCTCGCCTGCAGGACAAAGGCATGTGGGTCTACTACCGCTGGCTGTGGGACAGTCTGGATCAGAACAAGCCGATGGATCAGTTTGTTCGAGAGCTTCTGACGGCTCGCGGCAGTGCTTACGAATCCGGGCCGGCGAACTTCTTCCGAGTCGGCGAAGGTCCTCAGGGCATGGCGGAACACGCGTCGACGGCGTTCCTCGGAGTTCGCCTCGATTGTGCTCATTGCCACAACCATCCGTTCGAGCAGTTTACACTGGACGACAATCTCGGCATGGCGGCCTTCTTCTCACAGGTTCGCAGCAAACGAACGCGTGAACAGGATGAAGAAATCATCTACACGCTGGACAGTGGCAGCGTCAGTCATCCCGACACGAAGGAACGATCGTCCCCGATGTTCCTCGGCGGAGCACAGATTGCCGCAGCGGAAAAACAGGCTGTCGAAGCTGCGACTGTGGAAAAAAGCCGTGCTGACGGAGAAGTGGCGGCCGCGACGAAGTCGGCGGAAACCGCGACGAAGCAGTTGGCCGCTTTCAGAAAGTCGTCCGGCGAAAAGATCAAGCAGGCTCAGCGAACCGTTTCGTCATCCGAACAGCAGGCTCTTGCCGCTCAGAAGCTGGCCGAAGCCGCAGAAAAAGCACTCGCGGAAGCTCAGTCCGCCGCGAATGAATGCGAACAACACCACAGGCAGGCGCAGAGTGATCTGTCGAATGCTCAAAAGGCCGTCGCCGAAGCCGAAGCACTCGTTGCCGTTTCTGACGCGGAATCTTCAAAAGCAGCCGTGAAAGCTCAGGAAGAAGCCGCCGAACGCATGGCGGCTGCAACTGCGGCCATGGAAGCGGCGACGACAGAACTGGCTGCGGCGGAGAAGGTTCTGGAAGAACGACGTCCGGCGGCCAAAACCGCGGCGCAGAATTCAGCGATCGCTCGTCAGCAGATGGAACAGCAGAAGTCAGAACTGGCAGCTCTGAATCAGCGGTCTCAGAAGAAGACTGCAGAACTGAACACCATTCTGACCGCCGCCAATCAGTCACTGGCGGAAGCCAGGAAGGCGGCTTCCCGCTGCGATGCAGTTCACCGCAGTGCTGTCGCTGCGTTGACCGTTCGCGAAACGACGGGCGATCTTCGGGCACAACTGGTTGACTGGATCGTTGCTCCCGACAACCCGTATTTCGCTCGAAGCATGTCCAACCGAGTGTGGGCATGGCTGCTGGGTCGAGGCATCGTGAACGAGCCGGATGACTTCCGTTCAACCAATCCCGCTTCCAACCCGGAACTGCTGGATCACCTGGCGGCAACATTTGTCCAGTCCGGTTTCGATATGAAGTCGCTGTTCCGTTCGATCCTGAACTCGCGAACCTATCAACTGTCGTCTCAGCCAAACGAATGGAACGAAGCCGACAGCATTCACAATTCGTACTACCACCTGAAACGTTTGACCGCCGAGCAACTGGCCGAAGCCGTCTGTCAGGTCACCGGCATTCCGGAAAAGTACTCGGGCCTGCCGCTGGGGACTCGAGCCACACAGCTGCCCGACGTGTCGATGCGAAGCGAATTCCTCGATCTGTTCGGTCGACCCAAACGAGCAACTCCTGTTGAATCTGAACGAACCTGCGACACTCATATCGGCCAGAGTCTGCAGATGATCAGCTCGGACTTCATCTCACGAAAGCTTCGCGACAGCAAAGGTCTGGCAGGTCAACTGGCCGCGTCTGACCTGTCGCCCGAACAGGCCGTCGACGAATTGTATCTGACCACGCTCAGCCGCTTCCCCACGAAGGAAGAACGCGACCTGATCTTCGCTTCGCCGATTGAGCCCTCACAGCGCAAAGAAAAATTCGAGGACCTGCTGTGGGTGCTGATGAATACCAAGGAGTTTTTGTTCAATCACTGATCACTCACTCTGACCGATGATCCGTGTGCCACTGGCTCTGCCGGTGCCCCGGACGTTGCCGAACAACAGCTGTCACCACACACTTTCAAGGAGACCATCCATGCTCCACATTAACATGAATGCTCAAAGCCGACGTTCCGGAATGGCGCGGCGGGATTTTGTCCGAGTCGGCGCGCTGTCGACTCTGGGACTTTCGCTTCCGGATCTGCTTCGTTCACGAGCGGCAGCGGCGGACACTTCCGGTGTAAACGCCGGGACGAAGGCGAAGTCCTGTATCGTTTTGTGGATGAGCGGCGGGCCGTCGCACATGGACACTTTCGACCTGAAACCGGATGCACCCAGCAGTCACCGAGGCACGTTCAATCCGATCTCAACGAATGCTGACGGACTGCAGATCTGCGAACATCTTCCGCTTCTGGCAAAACAGGCGGACAAGTTCAGCATTCTGCGAAGTGTGACTCACCCGTCTCCGTCCCACGACATCGCCAGCCACATCATGCTGACCGGTAACGTGCCCGCGCGAGGCACGGTGAATCCGAGTTACGGTTCGGTCGTGTTTCGGGAACGAGGCTACACCGAAGCGTTGCCACCGTACATTGCTGTTCCGAACGGTCATCGCTATTCCGCGGCCGGATTCATGGGAGGCACCTACAAGCCGTTTTCCATTGGCAGTGACCCGAACGCAAAAGACTTTCAGGTGCGCAGTCTGAAACTGCCCGACGGAATGACGGTCGATCGGCTGCAGGACCGACGTCGCTGGCTGACCGGTCTGGATACTCTGAAACGCCGCATGGACGGCGATGCCGAACTGACCGTTCTGGATGAATTCTACGAACGGTCATACGACATGATCACGTCGCCGGAAACCTCCAAAGCCTTCGACCTGTCTCAGGAAGAAGACGCTCTGCGTGAAAAGTACGGCCGCAATACTCTGGGACAAAGCTGCCTGCTGGCCAGAAGGCTGGTGGAATCGGGCGTGTCGTTCGTGCATGTCGACCGAGGCGGCTGGGATACTCATCGCCAGAACTTCGAAACTCTGAAAGGGACTCGCCTGCCGGAACTGGACCAGGCCTTCGCCGCTCTGCTGGAAGATCTGGCTGACCGAGGTCTGCTGGACAGTACCATCGTGCTGTGGATGGGTGAATTCGGTCGCACTCCAACCATCGACTACGATCCTCGCTGGCAGGGTGGTCGCCATCACTACGCGAAGGTCTTTTCAGCCGTCATCGGCGGCGGTGGTTTCAACGGTGGCCATGTCGTTGGCTCCAGCACCGACAAAGGCGAAGAAGTCAAAGATCGTCCGGTTCTGCCGTGGGATATCGGAGCCAGCATCATGACTCATCTCGGCATTCCCTATGACAAAACCTACGAGGAACGAGACCGCAACATCCGCCTGCTTCCGTTCGGAACAAGCGTTGTCAGCGGCGGCATGTTGAACGAACTCACCTGACAAGGGCTTCGCCCTTGACCCGATGGCGTGGTGAGCGTGGTGAGGTGGAAAGCGGCAATCGTCGAGACGCTCCCGCTGGTCGCTGGGTCGAATGATTGTCTGAAATTTGGGCCGACGGGATGTGTGCAGACGGCATGTGTGCGCCAACCTTATCAACGGGACGTGTGTGCCAACTGGCTCTGCCAGAGCTGATCATCCGGCTCTGCCGACCTTTGTCAGGCGGGAGCCTGATCGACTGCCCCGGCGATCGAGTGGCACAGACATTTCTGTCTGTGGAGTTTCAGGGAAAACACTGGCCGACTTGGTGCAAATTTAAGCGTATTCTGACGGGGAAACAGAACCATGAACAACAGACGATTGATTGCCACGGCATGTGTGGCTCTGCTGACGGCAGTCTCAAGCTGCGTTGTGATGGCAGAAGATTCTGACGTCAAACCGGTTCCCTTCCCGGCCGCTCAGCCAAACCTGCTTTCGATTCTTCCCGCGGGACTTCAGCAGGGCACCAGCGTGGAAGCCGTGATCGATGGGCGATCCATGGGTTCGGCAAGTCAGGTGATGATCAGCGGCACCGGCGTGAATGCCGTGCTGCTGACGGCTGACAAAGGCCGCCGAGTCACCTCATCCAGCGTCCCGATCCAAATCACGGCAGACGCGGAAGCGGAACCGGGCATTCGTGAACTTCGACTTGTGACGCCCGGCGGAGTTTCGAACGTGGTGCGACTTGTCGTGGGCACACTTCCGGAAGTCACCGAACAGGAACCCAACAACGACGATTCCATTTCTGAACGAATCACTGCGATTCCGGCAGTCATCAATGGCTCGCTGCTTCGAGCGGAAGATGTCGACTGCTTTCGCTTTCATGCTCAGCAGGGTGAGCAGTTCGTGTTTGACCTGAGCGCAGAACAGCTGCATCCGTACATTTCGGGGCTCAGACCCGGATGGATGGAAGGCGTGCTGACGATTCGCGACGTCACCAAACTGTCACCTCTGGCGGATACTCTGATTGCCGCTCGACATGAACTGGACGAAGCCACAACGGCTGTGCAGCGAGCCGGCAACAACGCCAAAACGGCAAGGGAAGCAGTTCAAAACGCGACGAAAACTCTGCAAACGGCCAAGGTCGGCCTTCAGGAAAAGACCAAAGCCGCAAAGGATGCTGCAGACGATCAAAAGGCCAAAGCCGAGGCGGCCGTCAAGACTGCTCAGTCGGCCGTCGATGCAGCCACAAAGGCGCTGGAGACTGCTCAGAAACGAGCCGCCGATGTTTATGCAAAGGCCGATGCGGCCAACAAAACAATCGCCGCCGCCAGAACTTCGGTGGCTGATGCGGAAGCCGCCATCAGGAATTTCCCGGCTCGACCGTCCAGAAACCTTGGCGTCGCTTCTCACTTTCCCGGTCGCGAAGACCCCGCGATGATATTCACGGCACCTCACGACGGTGACTTCGTGATCGAAGTTCGTGACGAACTGTTCCGAGGCCGAGCGGAATTCAATTACCGTCTGACGGTCGTGCGTTCGTCAAATGCGGCAAACGTCGAAGTCGCCGACGGCGGTGCGAAACCCGGAACCATCATTCCCACCGCCTACCATCCCGGGGGCTCGGCTGCGGTCAGGACGGAAGGTGATCAGAACGAAGTCGAACCCAACGACGCCACCGACCAGGCCATGCTGCTGGAAATTCCGGCTCGGGTCGCAGGCGTGATCGAACAGAATGGTGACGCCGACTGCTATCGATTTTCCGCCACCAAAGGACAGCGGCTGGTTCTGGAAACCATTGGACAGGCCATCGGATCGCCCGTCGATACTCGACTGGATCTGTATGATGCTCGCGGCCGAAAGCTGAAATCCAACGACGACAACAGCCTGTTTCAGGATGCCGCCTTCGAACACCGTTTCGATGCCGACGGTGAATACGTGCTGTGCGTGATGGATACAACGGGGATCGGAAGTCCGGCTCACAGCTACCAGCTGAACATTCGCGAACCAGCCCCTGATTTTTCTCTGACAGTTTATCCGGACAATCCGCGAGTCACTGCGGGAGGCAGTGTATCGCTGAGCGTGATGATTGAGCGGCGGGACGGCTTTCGGGATGACGTCGAGATCAGCCTGACCGATCTTCCGGCCGGAGCCGTGGCCAGTTCCGGCGTCATCACCAACGGCCAGAATCAGGTGACGATCTCGCTCACTGTCCCGGTCGACGCCGCACCTGCAGTCGCTCCCTTCAAAGTCGTGGGAAGAACATCTGCAGAGGAACAGCTAATCGAACACGCAGCCGCTCCGGTGGAACGGAATCGCTACATCAACGAATGGCGATATCTTCCGGTGCAGGATCTCAGCCTCAGCATCCTGCCCGCGGCTCCGTATACGATGTCGTGGAAGACTTCCGCAGCGAGTGCGAAAGCCGGTGAAGACATCACGGCGACTCTGCAGCTGCATCGGACGCCTGGTTTCGAAGACGCAGTGCGAGTCACCCTGGACGGCCTGCCATCGCGCGTCGTCGCTCCGGTCGTCACGTTTGAAAAAGGACAATCGGAAGTCAATGTGGAACTTCGAGTCGCCGGGAACGCTCCCGCCAGCAAAGGCAACGCCGTCGCCAGCGGCACCGCCGGTTCCTTCACCCAGAACTCCCCGGCCCTGGCGCTGACCGTTGAAGAAGCTCCGAAGCCGGAGAAGAAGTAGCACCCGCCGCCGAGAATCGGACATGCGGAGAGTTCAGCAAAACGCAACGCGTCAGCGAGAGAACGTGGGCCGTTTCCGGACTGAATCGACTAACAGGTGCCTGTCAGTCAGTCTGACCTCGTTCAATCAGCCCGAACCTTTGTCGACGATATTGTCGGTCGGTGAGCTGCCGGACATGCGACACAACGGTCGACGTGTTTCGGGAACGGAAATCAGTGACGCAATCGTGCTCTCACCGAAAGATTGCTGCAGCAGTTGAGCCGCGTCATCCAGTTTGCGGTGCAGGGGACAAAGCTCCGGCCCGTGATGCGGAATCTTCAGCGGACATTCGTAGTATCGCTGAATGGGTTCGACCGCATTGATGACTTCCAGTACGGTGAGTTCTTCCGGTGTCTTGATCAGCGTGAATCCCCCGTAGAGGCCGCGTTGAGCATTCACAATCCCGCCACGGTTGAGCACCTGCATCACCTTCGCCAGATATCCTGCCGGAATCTGAGTCCCTTCCGAGATCTTTGCGGTCGTCTGAGGCTGTCCGTCCTGATCCGCAAGAAAGACGATGGCTCGCAGAGCATATTCAGCAGTCTGTGAAATCATGCGAAATGGCTTTCAAGGAAGGAATCCGGCGGACAACGCCCGTCAGAATGTTCGCAAGTCACTGGTCAGTGACAGGACTGCAACGTTGCACAGAAATGATCTTCCGGATTCTGCACGGGCAGCCCGCATTGGGAGCGTTCGCCAAGACCAGTTGTGAAAAGCACCGAACCGCAATCGCTTTTCACACCGATTTTCTCATCAGACAATCCTGACCTGTAGACCCATACATCCTGATTATCGAGAGCCCAAACCGTAAGTTCAAGCACTGCCGTTTTTAGTCAGCGCCGGAAGGATGGTCATCAGTTCCGAAAACCTGCAGGATGGCGTTCCTTTCGGGGTGAGCATTTTCGATGAGGACGATCGCCGCTGATTCAGTTAGAGCCCGCAGAGTTTCGCCGTCTTCGGAGGCGCAAAGTTTGCGTTTTCCCGACAAACATGTGATGCTGTCATTCCAGAGCGCGTTCCTCGCGAACCTCAGCCCGCCTGTCGACCCACCCACAGACCAGTTCACACCATGCAAAGTCTTCGTCATTCCCACTCAGCGATTCGAAGAGCCTGGGCATTGCAAAGCCTGTGTCTCATTTCATGCCTGTCACTGTTTGCAGCTCAGGGATTTCCGGAAGATGCTCCCGCCGGAGCCAACGAAGAACGAGAAAAGTTTTTCGAGGCTCGCATTCGCCCCGTGCTGATCGAGCACTGCTATGAATGTCACTCCACACAGGCAGAGCAGTCCAAGGGAGGTCTGTCCGTGGACCATGCGTCGGGGCTCGTGACCGGAGGAGATTCCGGACCGGCCATTGTGGCTCACAAGCCCGACGACAGCCTGCTGCTGAATGCATTGCAGCATCGTGATCTGGAGATGCCGCCCGATCAAAAGCTGTCGGATCAGATCGTCGACGATTTTCGTCGATGGATCGCGGACGGTGCTTTCGACCCCAGAACCAGAGATCCGGAATCGCCGATGCCTGAGACTGCCGGCATCGACCTGGAATCCGGCCGGACATTCTGGGCATTCGTACCCCCGCAACCGGCGAATCTGCCCAACATCGATAACCCGTCTGACCGGATTGATGCCCTGATTGAGAATTCACTGCAGTCGCAGGGGTTGAAGGCCAATGGTCCGGCCGATCGAGCCACTCTGCTTCGCAGACTCAGCTTCGATCTGACCGGCCTGCCTCCCTCTGTCGAAGAACAGCGGCAATTTCTGGCAGACACGTCAGCGGACGCGTGGGAACAACAGGTAGACCGACTTCTCACGTCGAAACATTTCGGCGAACGCTGGGCTCGAATGTGGCTGGACCTGATGCGATACGCAGAAGATCAGGCACACATCGTGGGCAACAATAAATCGCTGTTTTACCCCAATGCGTGGAAGTATCGCGACTGGGTGATCGACGCGTTCAACAATGATCTGCCCTACGATCAGTTCATTCGTCTGCAACTGGCGGCCGATCTTCAGGAACCGGAATCCTCTGCAGATCTGGCCGCGCTTGGTTTTATCGGTCTCGGCCCGAAATACTATCGTCGCGGCGATCCGGAAGTCATGGCGGACGAATGGGAAGATCGTATTGATGTTCTGGCCCGCGGACTTCAGGGGCTGACCGTCGCCTGCGCGCGGTGCCATGATCATAAAGCAGATCCTGTTTCCATGAAGGACTACTATGCTCTGACCGGCGTCTTCTCCAGCATCGAAATGTTCAATCGTCCGCTCGATGCGTCAACGGAAACCGAAAAGAACGGTCAGGCGAAATCACCGGAGAAGGCCCTTCATGTCGTTCGAGAAACCAAGCCCGTCGATCAGGCCATCATGATTCGCGGCGACGTCCGTAACCGAGGCGAAGTGGTGCCGCGAGGCTTCATTCAGGTACTGTTTCCCGGAGAACGAAAAACGTTTCACCAGGGTAGCGGACGTGCAGAACTGGCCGAAGCCATCACGTCACCGGACAACCCGTTGACGGCACGAGTCATCGTGAATCGCATCTGGCAGCAGTATTTTGGTCGCGGCCTTGTGGCCACCGTCAGCAACTTTGGCCAGCTGGGTGAACGTCCTTCCCATCCCGAACTGCTGGACGACCTGGCCACGGGTTTCATGAAGAATGGCTGGAGCCTGAAGTGGCTGCACCGAACCATTGTGATGTCCAAATCCTGGCAGCGTTCTTCTGCTCTGACCGAACCGATGGCCACGATCGACCCCTCGAATACCCTGCTGTGGCGCATGCCGCGCCGCCGGCTTACCGTCGAAGCATGGCGCGATCGTGTCCTGTTTGTTTCCGACAGGCTGGACGACAACATCGGGGGGCCCTCCATCAAACCGGATGACCCACAGGAAACACGCCGAACAGTGTATTCGGAAGTCAGCCGATTTCAGCTGAATCCGCTGCTGCGTCAGTTTGACTTTCCCGACGCGAATGTTCATTCCGCTCGCCGACTGGAAACCACAACTCCGCTGCAAAAGCTGTTCTTGATGAACAGCCCCTTCATGATCGCTCAGGCCAACGCTCTCGCGGAAGCGATTTCCAATGATTCCGGCGGCGCGGATCCCGAAGCCGCTGCCGGAAGACTGTTCGAAAAAGTGCTGCTGAGGAAACCAACGGCCGACGAAATGACCGCATCGGTCGCATTTCTTCGAGATCACCCGAATGATGGGCTGCCACAGTTTGCTCAGGTCATGATGTCGTCGAATGAATTCTGGTATCTGGATTGAAAGCCGCCCCCGGAGCCGGACCGGATTTTTTATCCCGCTCAGCTTTCGCTCTCGATGTATCGCCCAAACCAGTGTTTTTACGGCTGGACGCACATGAAGGATCTTCGCCGAGTTGAAATCAGCTCAGGCCGTCTATAGTCCTGTTATGTTCTCCGTCGTTCATCGGTTAGACCGGCAGATGGCGGGCAAGTCGGCGGCACCCCATGTGGCGCCCCGAAAACACATCACGATATGAAAACGACCGCGCTGTTCTCTGGGTGATGACGTTCTCTGGTTGACGGTCACCGCTGCCGCTCCACCGAAATAAAAACACGACGCACTTCCGCCCGAAATTCATTCGGTCAAAGGAAAATTCCATGACAACAACCGTAACTGCCACTCAAGCTGTCCAGTCCGTTGCAATTACGGGCGTCACTGGAATGGTCGGCACTGAACTCAGCCGATTGCTGAACGAAAACGGGAAGAAGGTCCTGGGAATCAGTCGTCAGAAAAGTCCCTCGAATGACAACGTGATTCAGTGGAGTCCGAAAGAGGGGCTGGCCGATCCCTCACAACTGGAATCCGTGGACACCATCGTTCATCTGGCTGGCGAAAACATCGCTGGCGGACGCTGGAATGCAGCATTGAAGAAACGACTGCGTGATAGCCGAGTGGAGGGAACTCGCAGCCTGGTGCGTTCCATCGCAGCAGTCTCCAATCGACCGTCAACGCTGATCTGTGCCTCAGCGATCGGCTATTATGGCGATCGCGGCAGCGAGCTTCTCAGCGAAGATGCCGGTCCGGGCAGCGGCTTTCTACCCGACCTGTGCCGCGACTGGGAACACGAAGCCAACCAGGCTGCCGAACTGGGACTGCGAGTTGTCAATGTCAGAATTGGGATCGTCCTGAGCCCCAAAGGCGGGGCCCTGGCGAAAATGCTGCTGCCATTCAAGCTGGGTCTGGGCGGTGATGTCGGCCCAGGCGATCAATACTGGAGTTGGATTGGCCTGCATGATCTGACTCGTGTGATCGACTTCTGCATCCGCAACGAATCCATTCATGGCCCCGTGAATGCGGTTGCACCGTCCGCCCCCACGAATCATGAGTTCACTAAAGCCGTCGGACGAGTGCTCCATCGCCCGACAATCCTTCCCATGCCGGCCTTCGCCGCAAAACTGGCACTCGGAGAAATGGCCGACGCACTCCTGCTGGCCAGCGCCAGAGTAGTTCCGCAAAAACTGACGGAGGCCGGATTTCAGTTCGATCATCCGACTCTGGAATCGTGTCTGGAGCACGAGCTGCAACATCGCTGATCGGTCTTCACCCCGCGTCGACAGTTCATCCGGACATCCCAACCGGGACAGGAACGGAATTCCGTCGCACGGCTGGAATTCGCACGCCAATCTGGGACACTCAGAGATCCTCGACACCCTTGCAGTCCTCACGAACCGAGACTCCTTCGAGCAAGGGAAGATCTGATTCTTATCTGAGCAAAGTCCCACTCATGTCCTTCCGCACCGCTGCCCTGCTCTGCTTTCTGCTTCTTTCCAACACCGGGTATTCCGATGGCGAACGTGATAACAACGCCCTGGACGTCCGGCGGGTGCCAAAAGAGGGCATCGATGTTCCTGCTGACCGAGAAGCGGCCCTGCGAGACCAGCTGAAGCAGCTGCAGGAACGCATCAGGCAATTCACGGTCATGAAGAAGGGACCGTCTTCGTTTCAACTGATCCCGGACATCACCGTCTTTGAACGTGCCGTCCGAGTAGCTCTGGATCACAAAGAATTCTTCGACGTCAAGGATCTGGACAAGGCCGATCAGCTGCTGAGGGAAGGGATTTCCCGAGCTGACCAGTGGCTGGCCGGAAATCCCACATGGCATCTGCATCCCGGACTGGTTGTTCGCGGCTACGTCAGTCGGATTGACAATACCGTTCAGCCATACGGTTTGGTTGTTCCTGAAACCTATGCCTTCAATAACAGCGTGCCCACTCGCTGCGACATGTGGTTTCACGGTCGAGGCGAAACGCTGTCGGAAGTGAACTTCATCTGGGACCGCATGAAAAATGCGGGCCAGTACACTCCGGCCAATACGATCGTCCTGCATCCCTATGGCCGCTATTCCAACGCGTTCAAGTTTGCGGGCGAAGTTGATGTTCTGGAAGCACTGGAAGACGTGCAGCGGCGCTATCGAATTGATGAAGATCGCATCAGCGTGCGAGGCTTCAGCATGGGTGGAGCCGCCTGCTGGCAGTTTGCCACTCATTACAGCGACCGCTGGTTTGCGGCCAATCCCGGAGCCGGGTTCTCGGAAACGCCAGAGTTCCTGAAGTTCTTTCAGAAAGAAGCACTCAACCCCACGCCGTGGGAAGTGAAGCTCTGGAACATGTACGACTGCGACAAGTACGCCGGCAACCTGATTCACTGCCCGACCATCGCCTACAGCGGCGAAAACGATATCCAGAAACAGGCCGCGGACCTGATGGAAACGGCTCTCAAAGATCGAGGCATCCGCCTGCGACACATCATCGGCGCGGGTATGGGACACAAGATCGACGACGTGTCGAAAGAGATCATCGAAGATGGCATGGCATCGCTTGCCAAACGTGGTCGCCAGCCTGCCGTTTCGAACCTCAGTCTCTCAACGCCGACTCTGAAGTACAACCGGATGGAATGGCTCACCATCGACGCAGTGAATGAACACTGGACGATGGCTGAAGTGAAGGCTCATATTGCCCATCCAGCAACAACAGTCCACTTAGCTGTGTCGAACGTTACGAAACTGACGGTCAATTTCCCATCAGGAAGTCTCCGGATTCCGTCGAGTCACATGGATGTCAATATTTCAAGTCAGTCCCCGAGAGGACTCGGCCTGTTTAAATTCGACAGTCCGTTCAGTGACGGTTCGTTTGCCGTCACGCTTGAACTGAAAGACGGCAAGACATGGCAAATTGCTGATATGTCGGCCACTTCAGAAGGTCTTCGCAAACGCCACAACCTGCAAGGCCCCATTGACGATGCGTTCATGGATTCCTTCATCTTTGTCAGCCCCTCCGGATCCGCCGCTCATGAAGCCGTCGACAAGTGGACGACCAGTGAACTGGAACGAGCCATCGAACACTGGCGGCGACATTTCCGAGGCGACGCTCGGGTAGTGCAGGATACGGAAGTCACCCAGGAAATGATTCAGTCGTCCAACCTGATCCTGTGGGGCGATGCTTCGTCGAACCTGCTGATCGAACGCACTCTGAAAGACCTTCCGCTGAATTGGTCCGATGATCAACTTTCGATCGGTTCGCACACCGTCGATGCGAAGACACATGCTCCCATCATGATCTATCCCAATCCGCTGAATCCCGATCGCTATGTTGTGCTGAACAGCAGTTTTACCTTTCGTGACTACGCCTACCTGAACAACGCTCGCCAGGTCCCGATGCTGCCTGACTGGGCGATCATTGATCTGTCGACACCGCCCGGCAATGTCTGGCCAGGCAAGGTTGTTGCCGCAGACTTCTTCGATGAAAAGTGGCAGGTGAAATAAAGCACTGACAAAAGAGGCTGTCTTTCATACCACGTCAGCCAGCTCGAACACTGCTCCGGTAGATCACCGCGTAAACAGCACCGGCCAGCAGCACAATCACAAAGCAGCCGGGCCACAGAATCTGCGGTCCACCGGATTCCAGCACATAGCCACCCAACGGCGCGCCGATTGTTGTGCCGATGGCATGGCACAGACCGAAAACACCCATATAACGTCCGCGCAGTTCCGAGGGAGCCAGATCTGCCACCATGGACTGCTTGAAGGCGGCCTGAACAACTTCGCCCAGCGTCCAGATGGCGATGGTTGTGAAGACCATCAGTGCGGAGAACGCAAATGTTGTCAGGCCAAAGCCCAAAGCCAGGAGAAGTTCGCCCGCAATGATCACAATGACTCGATCAAATCGCTGCAGCAGATGAGTCACAGGAATCTGACACAGCACAATCAACACTCCGTTGGTTGACATCAGCCAGCCGATTTGGCCCTTCGAAAACCCCAGCTGACTCAGGTGAATCGGCAGAGTGGAAAATGCCTGCATGAACACAGCCGATGTCAGGACGGTTGCCAGACAGAACAACATGAACGTCCGGTCCCGTACAATCTGTCGAATGGCGTCCGACCACGGAACTCGCTGATTCTTCTGCTCCATCTGTCGCGTGGGTTCGGCCGACGCAATCGAACTTGCATCGCCGTTTGCCTGCCACAACCCTGGCTGGCGATGTTCTGTTACAGCCTTCAGAGTTTCCTGAATCCGGAACAGAATGATCAGACCATAGACTGCTGTCGTCAGTGCGTCTCCGGCAAACAACCATTGGAAGGAATACTGCGCCAGAAATCCGCCCACCGGCGCGGCGACCGCAAACCCAAGATTGAACGAGATATACATCAGCGCGAACGCATGAGGCCGTTCGGAAACGGCTGCCAGATCGCCCACCATCGCGGAGGCAGCGGGACGATACATCTCCGTGACCAGTGAAAACAACAGCACGAGCCCCAGAAATAACCACCGGTTCTGCACCTGCCCCAGCAGCAACAATACTACCGCACTGCCAAACAGCGCGAACAGCATGACCGGCTTTCGCCCAAAGGTATCCGCCAGGTGTCCACCGGCCAGCGAAGACACAATGGAACCAACGCCAAATGCCCCCAGACAATTTGTGGCAAAGGTAAGTCCAAAACCGAGCTGTTCACTGGCATAAATCGTCAGGAACATCAGAGTGAAGGCACCCGCCCGATTGATGAATGAGCCAAGACACAACAGCTTGACAGCGCCGGGCAATTCGAAGTAGGGACGCAGTGTTTCCGGAAGTCTGCCAGCGGAAGGTGCACCACCATCGCGTGAGGGCTCCGATGCGTTCGCCAGGGAACTCTGATGGTGGCCAACATCGGTCATGAATCTGAGATTCGCAGTGCAGGGTCAGCGGAAGATATCGAGCGGTAGGTTTCGGCGCCGGGAGTGCCCCACCGGCAGACACTCACGATTCGCCGGAGGCTCGGGAAGAACCAACGATTGCCAAAAGTTCTCTGAGAATCGACTGCCTGCGACACAACGCCGATTCACAGTCGCCGATCTCGACCTCGCCAGATCATGGCCGCGCAGAAACAAACCCGGTGCCGAGGACTCAGCACCGGGTGTCTTTGTTCTTCCGATCAGCCTGCCGATCAATTCAACACGGCATGACACAAACCGTCTTAGCTTTGACCTGAGAACAGGACCAGCCGTCTGTGCTATTCAACCAGCTTGATGCTCTTGATGTAATCCAGATTCGGAAACGAACCGTTCAGGTACTCATTTCCGGCCGTCTGAATCTGTCCCTGGTTGGGCTTTTCCTGGTATTCAGCGTTAATCTTGTCAATCACTTCCATACCTTCGGTCACTCGGCCAAAGGGAGCAAAGTTCTGGCCGTCGAGGAACGAATTATCACCGAAGTTGATGAACAGCTGAGTCGTTCGCGTATTCGGACCGGCCATGGCGTAGGTGATGTAGCCACGCTGATTGGACGCCACCACGGGATCATCTTTAATCTTCGCATCCCGCCAGCTCTTCTGAACGGCTGGATCACCATTGATCCCGAACTGAACCATAAATCCGGGAACCACTCGGAAAAAGCGACAGTCCTTGTAGAACTCCTTCTGGACCAGTTCGTAGAAACGATCCGCACCAATCGGTGCCCACTTGCGAGTCACTTCGACGGTGAAGTCTCCCTTGCTGGTTTCAAACTGCACTTTGTACTGATCCGGAGCCTGTTCCGCCGCACTGGCGGGCCCCAGAATGGTCGCCGCAAAAATCACACCGCACAAGGTGATCACGGCCATCGTGTTTAACGACATCAGACTTTCCTTCTGTTGACTGACAAAACCACATCCGTTGACAATCGTCCTTCAACTGTGCCCTTTAGCCAGAAGAATCGGGCGGATAATTCCCGGAGCGAAACGATCGTCAGGTTCTGTCATTCCCAAACATAATCCTGAAACAGACGTTCAACGCTGAACGCTACTGCCCCAAATTCTATCTGTCTGCCGCGACAATGCCACACAGCCCCAGCTTTAACCTTTCACGCATCCTTCAGGAAACCAGTGTTCGTCACATTGAGTACCACGAATCTCTGGGATCGACCAGTGGATTGGCTGTGGAACTCCTTCAGGACCTGCTTCCAATGGCGCCGGCATTGGTGCTGACGTCGCAGCAGACCGCTGGAAAAGGTCGCGGAAACCATCGCTGGTGGTCCACCACGGGAGCCCTCACGTGTTCGCTGGTGCTTGAATCCGCGAGTCTGCACCTTCCGCCGGACCGACTGCCTCTGGTTTCTCTGGCAACAGGAGCCGCCGTGCGAACCGTGTTGCAGTCCGTCGCCCCCGGCCAGTTGTTTCAAATCAAATGGCCCAATGATGTCATGGCTCACGGCATCAAGATCAGTGGGATTCTGACAGAACAACACACCACCAGTGGCCAGTCAGCACTGATCATCGGTATTGGAATCAACGTGAACAATTCACTATCCGGAGCACCAGACGACATTCGCACGACCGCAACGTCCCTGTTCGATCTGACCGGTCAGACATTCGACCTGACGGAACTGCTGGTACTGCTTCTGAACGAAGTCGAATCGGGCCTTCGACAGGCAGCGGAGTGTGAACAGGCCCTGCTGAGCGACATCACCAGAAACTCTCTGCTGACGGGAATGAACGTCTGCATTCAGTCCGGCGAACAACAACTTCAGGGTTACTGCAGCGGCATTGATGTCGACGGTGCGCTGTTGGTTGC
>JAGQPY010000189.1 GCA_020426485.1 Planctomycetaceae bacterium | reverse complement strand
AAGCGCGGTGGAGTCTGTCCTGGTGGCGATCAGCGAGACGTGTCGATATTTCTCAGCGATTCAGTCCGCGACTTCAGACATTGCATCCAGCGCAGCGCTGGTCCATTGTCCCGAACGTCGCACAAATTCGGTCGCGTCCAGAGAGGCTCAGTCGGAATCTTCATTCGTCTGAATGGCAGCGGCGGCAATGGTACCGATGCGGCCGGCGAGTGGATTCACAGAGCCCTTGCCGTCCGGGTGAACGCGGTTACTCAGAAAGATCACAAACAGTTTTTGAGTCGGATCGATCCACATGGAGGTCCCGGTGAAACCGCCGTGCCCGTAGGCCGCCGAACTGAACAGGTCGCCTCGATTGGACGAATAGGGCGAACGCATATCCCAGCCCAGCGTTCGAAGTCCGGTCGGTACCTGTTGAGGCCCCGTCATCAGAGCCACCGTTTCCGGCTTCAGAATCCGCACACCATCCAGTTGTCCGCCGTTGATCATCATCTGGCAATACTTCGCCAGGTCCGTGGCCGTGGAAAACAGTCCCGCATGCCCGGCAATTCCGCCCATGGCGTAAGCCCGCGGATCATGAACCTCACCAATGATTGGCCGGTCTTCGCGAGTTTCCGTCGTGACGGCTCGCTCCCGCAGCGCTTCCGATGGAAGGTATCCGGTTTCCGTCATTCCCAGTGGATGAAACACGTGTTGCTGTGAGAACTCGTGAACGTTCTGGCCGGAGATTTTTTCAACCAGCTCGCCCAGCAGAATAAAGCCGACATCGGAATACACAAACCGGCTGTCCGGTTCGGCGTACAGCGACAACTCATGAATCTTCTGAAACGCTTCGGCGGTACCGTTCAGATAGTCTTTCAGCGAATTGTCAGGAATCAGTCCGCCGGTGTGAGTCAGCAGGTGCCGAACCGTGATCACTTCCTTGCCGTGATTGGCGAACTCCGGGATGTAGGTCGCCACCTTTTCGTTGACATCCATCTTCCCGTCTTCGATCAGCTTCATCACCGATGTCGCTGTGGCAATCGGCTTCGTCAAGGAGGCCATGTCGAACACGGTGTCTTTGAGCATCTCCTGCTTTTCCGGAACCAGCTGGCGGAACCCAAATGCTTTGTGATACACAATCTTTCCGTCGTGCCCGACCATCACCACGCACCCCGGCATTTTTTCCTGCCGCAATCCCTCGTCCACGATTTCATCGATCACAGCCAGTCGCCGGCTGTCCATTCCTGCTTTCGCGGGTTCCACAATCGGCAAATCTGCAGGCACTGTCTGCTGCTGCGTCTGCGTCGTCTGCTGCAGATCGTTCTGCTGAGCCGTCATGACATACGGACGACGCCTCGACGGAAACGTGGCCGACGCTTCATCGCTCGACAGATCCACAGTCGCGACCGGCCGGTGTGGCAAATCGGATGTCGACGCCGTGGAGGCCGTGTCTTGGCTCCACCGAAGGCGAGCAATCCAGATGGTGTTGTCGCTGCCATATTGTTCCACACCTTCGGGCTGCATCCATTCCGTCACGGTGATCCACGTTTCATTCGGCGAAACAGACGTCACGCCGAAGTTGCCCAGTCGAGCACCTCGTTCCGGCACCAGAACCCGCTCTGTCTCGCGCCGCAGCCGTAACGTCTGCTGATCGACCTCCGCAATAAACAACGGCGCGCGATGACGAAAGACGTGATCGTTGGATGTTCGCACATCTCCGGCATTGTCGCTGGTGACTTCAGCCGACGTGGAAGCGCCTGCCTGGTTGATGAAGTTGTGTGCTCGGCGAGTGTACACCAGATACAGGCGATCGCCGTGAGTCACCCAGTGCTGCTGAGTGTTGTAGTTGCCGCAATCCGCGCCATCATCAAACATCCAGCGTACGGGAGTGCTGTAATTCAGACCGTCGTCGCTGCGACAGACGTAACCATGGTCATCGTTGCGAAGTGTCAGAAACCAGTGGTTTCCACACTGAACCACAGACGGTTCATACAGACCACGTTTCACGTCAATCGTCATTTCATTGCCGTGTTCCACATACGTCAGACGTCGTCCGTCAAACTGACAGCGACACACAGCGCTGGAATACCGGCCTTTCTGTGGTTCACAGAAGTACATCGGAACCAGCACGTCTCCATTCGGCAGATCACAGCGCTGCTGACTGCCTGAACCGGCGCATTGAAAACGCTTTTCCTGCGGAAGCTGAACGCAATCCCAGTCCGTCCATTGATTCGTTTCAGGATCGAGCACGGCATACGCGATGCCTCGCGGACGAACTCGCATCACTTTGTTGTTGCGGTACCACACAGTGTGACCAATCCCCAGAACTCGCTGCGACTTTGCGTGCCATTGAGGAACAAAGTCGCACACGGTGGTTTCATCTCCCGGCTGAAGCAGCTCAGGCGCGATATTGGCTCCTGTCGGCAGAGGCGAATCGTCACCGCGAAATGTCTGTCGACGAAACGATTCGATTTCCTGCGGCGCGGACCACGTGAAGCCTCCATCGCGGGATCGCAGTTCGTTCAGAGCATAGAACACATCCGATCCGCTCAGCAGCAGTTTCTGAGTTGTCATCACAGCCAGCGGTTGGCTGTCAGATGTGTTTGACGTGTTCGCCGAGGGAACAACGGCCGCTCGCGCGTGGACCCAGCAGGACTTCCCATCGAAGCCGGAGGTTGCGGGCGTCAATTCGATCGTGAACGTTTCTGCCGAATACGCAACCGTCGCCGACAGATGAATTATTCCAAACCAGACAAACAGTGTCCGGATCACCATCATTCGCGTCTTTGTCATGACAGCAAGGCCTTGAAAAGTGTCGGCACAGGTCCGAAGCATGCTGCCTTCCGACCTGACGTCCGTCACCTGAAATAATGGAAGCCCACGATGAATCGTCATAAAGAGTGGGAGTCCGGAAACACAACCGACATCCCGCAGATCGTGGGCAGGATGTTCCGCCGAGCACGTTTTGTCAACGTTCGGCAGAAACTGCCACTTCACGTTCGCTGTTGTTTGCTCAGCCTGCTGCCGAATCTTTCCGGATCGTTGCACAATCTGCCGGATCACCCGGCCGGAGTTCGGACGACCATTGGCCACCGTTGCCACACCGCCTGAACCGTCTTGCCAGCTTCCGCTCTCAGACCTATGGTCCGGGGCTACCTTTCTGCCGTCACGCGACGAGCGTTTGCAAAAACTCAAACCATCGCCGCCGACACCCTTCATTTCACATTCTGTCTCGGCCACGAACGTCGCTTTGTGCTCTGTTGAGACTGATTTGTGGCCTTCCGGTTGGCGTCCGCCATGAAACAATCATCACTGCTTTCCGGCTGTTTCCACTCCACCAGCGCACGAATTCTGGGAACGCTGCTGTTTATTCCGGCACTGACCATGAACATCTGTGGCTGCGCCAGTGGACTGATGAACCTGTCGGCCATGGATACACTGGGAACAAAGTTCGCCAGCCTGACAGGCAAGGAGGACAAGCCGAGCATTGACGACGATGACGACAACGACTTTTCGACAAAGATCGAAACGCCGCTGCTGGGAGATTACATCAGCGTCACCGGCAACAATCTGGTTGTGCTGCGAGGCGTGGGACTGGTCACCGGCCTGAACGGAACCGGCGGCGATCCACCACCGTCACACCTGCGAAAAGAGCTGCTCGACGAGATGACTCGGCGAGAGATCCCGAACCCCGGCGCGATTCTCGCATCCCGCAACACGGCTCTGGTCATTGTCACCGCGTATCTTCCGGCCATGGTTCAGGAAGGTCAGCACTTTGACGTGCGAGTCGCATTGCCGCCCAACAGCGAAGCCACCAGTCTGAGAGGCGGCTGGCTGCTGGAGACCCGACTTTCGGAAGAAGTGAATGTTTCCGGTCGCGGCAACGTCAAGGGACATCAGTACGCGATGGCACAGGGAGCCATCCTGACCGCATTGGGAGACGGCGGTCGCGAAAATGCGGCCATGCTGCGACGAGGGTCGATTCCCGGTGGAGCAATCTCCAATACCGAACGAAATCTGGAAGTCATTCTGCGAAATGAACATCGCGGCCTGAAGACATCCAAGCAGATCGAAAACGCCATTTCCGGCCGCCTGCATCACTACGATCAGTATGGTCAGCGACGAGCCATGGCGGAAGCCAAGACGGACATGATGATTGAACTGAAGGTTCATCCTGTCTACCGCAACAACTTTCCACGGTACCAGCAGATGATCCGCAGCATCGCGTTTCGCGAATCGGATGTGGCTCGCCGCATAAGAATGGAGCGGCTGTCCAAAGATATTCTGCAGCCGGAAATGGCCGAAAAGTCAGCTCTGCAGCTGGAAGCCATTGGTCACGACGCCATTCCGTTTCTGAAAGCAGCCCTGAAATCACCGGAACTGGAAGTGCGGTTTCATGCGGCTCAGGCATTGGCTTACATGGAAGACAGCAGCGGTGTCGAAGTGCTGAAGGAAGCGGCGGGTGATGTTTCCGCGTTTCGAGTCTACGCCTTGGCCGCTCTGTCCGTGGTGAAAGATGCCAACGGAATCATGGCCCTGCGAGAACTTCTTTCCAGCGACAACCTGGAAACTCGCTACGGTGCCGTCCGAGCACTCAAGGAAAACAGCCCCAGCGACACCGCGCTGGGAACGGTCGAGTTCCCCGGGCAGTTCATCCTGCACGCCATCGATTCGACGGGTAAGCCAGCCGCGCATATTGTTCGCTATCGAGCGCCCGAAGTGGTGATCTTTGGAATACACCAGGAAATCCGGCTGCCTGCCGTGATGAACGTCGGCAACCATATTCGAGTCCTGGGGCAGGCGGGTGACAACAAGGTCATCATCACAAAGTATCAGCTGAATGCGGAACCGCTGCGTCGCACGGCCTCCACCAATTTGATCGAGATCATTCACGCCGTCGCTGACATGGGCGCCACCTATCCCGATGTGGCTCAGATGCTTCTGGAAGCCGAAGATCAGCACAATCTGGAAGGCGAACTGGGAATTGATCGCCTGCCACAAAGCGGTCGCACGTTCGAACGCCCCACGGAATCCGATGACGGCGACCGCGCAAAGAAAGCTCGCCTGGGAACACCATCGCTGACTCCGGGACTCTTCGACCGACTGGAAGAAGACGAACAGGACACCTCGGAAGAAGACAGTTCTGCGCTGGAACGCATGTTTGCTCAGGCGGATCCAGAAGAATCGAATACGAAAACTGATCAGGCGGCACCGAAGGCGTCGGACGAAGTTTCGCCCCGTTCAGAAACCTCTCCGACTGGCGTCGAAGACCTGAGTTTGTCGGAAGGGTCGGATCCGGTTGACGTCGGAACGATGGGTGCGGAAAAAGCCGAGTTCCGAGAACCCGTTGGTTCAAAAATGCGGCGAGTGCTGCTGGGACCGTTCCGCAAGGATGACACGAACTGATTGCCAAAACCAATTCATTCTTCGCGCGAGGGAGACTCGGGATGATCATCTGTCGCCGAATTCGTGACAACTCGTGGCGATCGTCTGTCACCGAATTCGTGAGAGTTCGTGGCGATCGTTTGTAGGCGAATTCGTAAGAATTCGGGATTCCTCATACGCGAGTCCGAGTTCCTGCGAATCCGGCGACAACCTCATTCCATCCCGTTTGATGTGTGCAACCTGCTTTTCCTTCTGACAAACCGCGTTCGATTCCACTATGCTCAAGTCGCTTGAACTCTTTGGCTTCAAGAGTTTTGCCGACAAGACCGTCTTCGAATTCCACACCGGGATCACCGGGGTGGTTGGACCGAACGGCAGCGGCAAGAGCAACGTCGTGGACTCCATCAAGTGGATTCTGGGCGACCAAAGCGCGAAGAGCCTGCGTGGCAAGGAAATGACGGACGTCATTTTCAACGGTTCGGCCAGTCGCGGTGGAGCTCAGTTTGCCGAAGCCACGCTGGTGTTCGACAACACCACTCGGTTTCTGCCGCTGGACTACGACGAAGTGTCGATCGGCCGGCGACTTTGGAAAACCGGTGATTCGGAATACCTGATCAATCGCACGCCGTCCCGTCTGAAAGACGTCCGCGAACTGCTGATGGGCACCGGTGCCGGAGCCGCTTCGTACTGCATCATCGAACAGGGGCGAGTCGATCAGATTCTGCAGTCCAACGCCGCCAATCGTCGTCTGATTTTTGAAGAAGCCGCCAACATCAGTCGCTTTAAACAGCGACGCAATGAAGCGGAGCGGCGGCTGGAACGAGTCGAACAGAATCTGCTGCGTCTGAACGATATCGTGGACGAAGTGGAATCGCAGGTAAACGCTGTTCGAGGCCAGGCAAAGCGCGCGGCTCAGTATCGAACGGTCTCCACGGAACTGGAGAAGCTGTGGGTCGGCATGGTGGCGGACGATTTTCGTCGGCAGTCCATGGTGCGTCAGAAACTGCAGCAGCAGCAGGAAGAAGCGTCACAGAATCTGGTCGCCATTCGAGAACATCAGGCTCTGGCCGAACAGCAACTGGCCGAAGCCGACAAGGCACTGTCAACGGTCGATGACGAACTTCGCGAAGTTGAACGAAGTCGCTCCGACCTCCGCAGCCGGATTGCCAGCCTGGAAACAACTCTGCGACATCATATCGCTCGCGAAGCTGAACTTGCGTCTGAAGGCAGTCGACTGCAGCGTCAGCAGGCTCTGATGGATGGCCGAGTCAGCGAGGCAGAAAAAGAGCAGATTCATCTGAATCATGTGCTGGAACTGGAACAGAAACGATTCGACGAACGCCGGGCCGAACAGGCGACCAGTGAAGCTCGCCTGCTGGAGCTGAGGTCTTCTCTGCAGACGGCTCACGAAGTTCTGCGGGAACAGCGTCTGCAGTTGAGCGAACAGTCGCGGCAGGCTTCGGAAATCGCGGCGCGCGTGGGCGGACTGCGACACGAACTGCAGTCTCTGGAACAGCGACGACAGGAACTGACAACTGCACGTGACGTGCTGAAAGCGGAAATTGCTGAGCTGGAAGTTCAGGTCACGGAAGCCAAAGACGCAGAACAGAAGGCTCAACAGCAACTGCAGTCGGCCGAAGAAGTGGCCGACCGACTTCTGAATGCTCGAGAGTCGCTGATCAGCGAACAGACGCAGTCGCGCGAATCGCTGGCGGATCTGCGCGAACAGCGCAGTGCCGCGGTGGCGCGCCGTACGGTCCTGGAAGACCTGGAAGATCGTCAGGAAGGCTTCGGCATTGGTGCTCGCGAAATCCTGCGGCGCGCTGAAGAAGGAACCGCTGAACCGTGGAGTCTCATTCGTGGCAGCGTGGCGGATCTGCTGGATGTGGACATGGAAAACGCCGCGCTGCTGGAAGTCGCGCTGGCCGGGCGAGCTCAGTTGCTGGTGATTGATCGACTGCAGCCCATGATCGATTACATGAATGCGGGCCGCTGTCAGATTACAGATCGAGTCGGCTTTGTTTCGCTGGAGGGAATTCAGCCGACCGACATCCCAACCGCCCCGCAGCGACGAATGGCCAAAGGTGATTCATCAGGCGATATCGGCAGAAGTCGGATTCCGGATCCGGGTCGAACATGGACTGGCGAACTGGCTTTGGGAATGTTTGGCGATGACTGGCTGGATGCCGACTTCAGCATGCCGGTCAGTGAAGAATTTGTGCCGGAACTGAAGGTGACATGGCTGGACGAAAACGGCGAAATTCCCGCCGTGCGATCGGTGTTTGCGTCCAGCGATGCCAACATCGTGACTCTGGCCGGACGACCAGGTGTTGTCGGTCGAGCCGACAGTCTGGCTCGATCGCCCCGTCATCTGCCCAATCTGGCGACACAACTGCTGGCCGACACGTGGGTAGTGCAGACCCTGAACGATGCTCTGCGCCTGCAGGAAGAATTCGGCGACGACTACCGGTTTGTCACCCTGCAGGGCGAACTGGTGGAAAAAGATCGCACGTTGTACACCGGCGCTGTTCGCAGTGAAACGGCCGTGGTGTCACGCAAAAGTGAACTTCGTCGCCTGAAGAATGAACTGCTGCGAATTGAACATCTGATTTCTGAACGTGACCATCGTCTTCAGAAGCTGGTGGCTTCGATCGAATCGGCCGACGAAGAACTTCAGGCTGCTCGTGACGCCGTGGAACGCCACGCAGCGGAACTTCGCGTGGAACAGCAGAATCTGGCCGAACGTCAGCAGTCTCTCCGATCCAATCACCGCAATGAACAGCGACTGAACGATCAACTGACGCAGATCGACTCTTCCATTGAGACTCTGAAGCAGAAAACTCGCGACGAAGAAGCGGCTCTGACAGAAGCCACCGAAGAAGTGGAGTCCCTGCAGGCCGCGATTGACGAAGCCGAAAACGCTCTGGCCGAAGATCGAAGACAGGTCGAAATTCTGGAAGAAAGCCGCACGCAGACTAATCTGGAGATCACTCGATCTGAAGAACGACTGCTGGGAATTCGTGACGCCGTCGAACGACTGGCCGAAGACCTTGAACAGCGACGGCTTCAACAGCAGGAAGCCGGACGACGTCTGAACGCCGGCAATGAGCGGCTGGGCGAACTGAATCTCAATCGTCTGAACGCCGGCGCGGAAGCGGCGGAACTTCGTTTCATGGATGACCAGCTGACATGGCAGGTCCTGCGTCGAGGCCGCGCGCGGCAGCGGCTGAAGGAACGCAAGCAGGAAGCCGCCGTTGCCGAACAGAAAGCTCGCGAAGTCTGCCGACAACAGGAAGCGTTGTATCACGAAACAGAACTGAAGGTTCACAATATCGAACATCAGCTGGCCACGTCAGCCGAACGCATTCGCGATGAATTCCAGATTTCCGTGGAAGATGCGGTGAACGAAGGTCGTTCGGGAATTGCCGCATGGCTGACCGAACGAGCCAAACCGAATCAGGGGAATCGACGAAACAGTGATTCCGATGCCGACGGTGACGATGACAGCGAAGAGATTTCAGCAGCGGTTCAATCGTCGGACGACCTGTTTGCCGAAGAGACCATCGAATACACCATCGATGATCCTCAGGTGGCTCAAATCCTGCGCAGTGATGAACGTTACGAGGAAATGCGGCAGGCCATTGATCAGCGGGTCTCCCGTCTGCGGCGACAGATCAGGAAGATTGGCAACGTCAGCACAGAAAGTCTGGACAATCTGAACGAACTGGAAACTCGCTTTCACCGACTGCATTCCCAGCTGAAGGACCTGGAAGCCGCTCGGGATGCGTTGCGGGAAATGGTTCGGCAGATCAACGTGGAAAGTCGACGGATGTTCGAAGAATCTTTCGAATGCATCCGCGGACACTTCCGCGAACTCTTCCGACGACTGTTTGGCGGAGGCGAAGCGGACGTCATTCTGGAAGATCCGGAAGACGTTCTGGAATGTTCGATCGACGTGGTGGCTCGCCCGCCGGGAAAAGAACTGCGGAGTATTTCCCTGCTGAGCGGTGGAGAAAAAACGATGACGGCGGTGGCTCTGCTGCTGTCGATCTTCAAGAGCCGCCCCAGTCCGTTCTGTATTCTGGACGAAGTGGATGCCGCACTGGACGACGCCAACATCGGACGCTTTGTGGGCGTGCTGAAGGAGTTCCAAAAGGATACTCAATTCATCATGATCACTCACCGCAAGCCCACCATGGCTGTCACCGACGTGCTGTACGGCGTCACGATGGAGGAAAGCGGAATCTCCAAGCGTCTGGTCGTGCGATTCGAAGAGATCGACGAGAAGGGCAACTTTGTTCCTCGAGACCAGCAGAAAAACAAAGCAGCGTGATAGCGCGGCGTGATCGCGGTTGCCGCACAGATAAGCGGCTTCCCGGCCTGAGAATCTGAAGACCGTCCGCAAGACCGAGACGGGGCCCGGATCGGGCCGCAAACTCTGCGAAATGTCTGTCGTGGACGGCGCCTGCCCGGTTTTGTCAACTCGGTGTTTTCATCGAGTTTGCGGGCGTTTGTGGCTGCTGTCGTGTCTCACTCAGATGGGATTTTATTGACCGCC
>JAGQPY010000188.1 GCA_020426485.1 Planctomycetaceae bacterium | reverse complement strand
TACCAGTGGCGATTACTCCCAAAGGTTTCTGTTGAGTGGCGGGGCGCGTGCGTTTTCAGTTTCAGGAGTTCGGCCGGGACCGGATTGCAGGGACTGCGTGTTGAGAATTTGCCACAGCTTCAGAGATTCTGATTTACTCCAGCAGAAATCTTCTGGTCACTGTTTTCTGGAACCATCAAAAGGCGCTCGGAATTCGTTCTGGTTCTAGACTTGAGTTCTGACGAGGCGGAGCCTCCAGTCAAACGTCGCTCAGGTGATGTGCGAAAATCCTGTCCGTCCGTCAAATTCCTCAAATCTGTTCACAGCCAGCTAACCGTGCATGATACGACCGAGAAGGCACTGCTTTCCGGTTGCCCTGTCATTCACCACCAAATCCGGAACTTCGAACATGGCGCAGCAAAAAAATGGTCCCATCATTGGTCTGGCAATCTTTGTGGTGCTGTCCATTTTGTTTGCCGTTTTCTGGTACATGACCTGGACGGACAACCAGCTGAAAGCTGTGGCACTGGTCAACGCGGCCAACAAAGAGCAGGAACTGAACGGAACGGTCAAAGATCAGCTGGCTCAGATTACAGCCCTGAAGTCTTTGATTGGCGAAGCAGAGAATGCTGAAGTGGGTGTTGGTGACACCACGGACGAAACGATCAATGGTCGTGTTCTGAAGAAACTGTCCGAACTTGCGGGTGACGGCACGCCTGCGCTTCCCAATCTGAATTCCGCCCTGGAAAAGACGGCGGCTGAGAACGATAAGAACACTTATACCGCGGCTGATCGTCTTCGAATGATCAATCTGAAGGACACGGAGTATGGACAGCTGGGACAGTCAAAGGACACGGTGATCGCTGAACACAAGGCGGCTCGCGACAAGGCCGAAGCAGAACTGGTCAAACAGGAAGCTCTGCACAGCGAAGAAATGGCCAAGCTGGAATCTGAGGTGAAGAAGCTGCGGGCCGAAAAGGTCGAAATTGAATCACAGCTGGCAACGTATCAGGCTGAAAAGGAACGCGAAGTTCAGGACCTCCAGTCGGACATTGCTCAGAAGCGCGAAGCCATTATTGCACTGCAGAAGCGGCTTCGAGAGAAAGAGGACCTGACATTCGACAAACCTGATGGCTTGATTACATCCGTTGATCATGAGAGCAACCGTTGCTACATCAATATTGGCAGTGTCGACGGGCTGCAGGCCGGTGTGACGTTTTCGGTTTACACTCAGGCGAATTCGGGCGTTGGGAAGACCAGCACAGGCGACATTAAAGGTCAGATCGAAGTCGTCGATATTCTGGGAGACCATCGTGCAGAAGCACGTGTGACGGGGCAGGACCCCAGTCGGCCGATTGCCGCCGATGACCCGATCTACTCACCAATTTTCCAAAGCGGCCAGGCTCTGGAAATCGCTGTGGCGGGTCGGATCGCCATCGACGGCCTGGACCGTGACCAGTTTCATCGCCTTGTTTCGGCAGCCGGTGGACGAATTGCTGTTGAGGTTGGTGATGAGGGTGAGTTCAGTGACGGCAAGGGGCAAACACTATCCTCTGAAGATGCACCGAAGCGAATCACATCAAGAACTCGTTACCTGATCATCGGTGATATCGGTGATGATGCGGACACGAACGACCCTGCTCTGATCGACATCTACAAGCGAATTCAGACGAATACCTCGACACTGAAGAATGCAGCGGAGAATTACGGAGTTTACCCGGTCGGTCTTTCCACCTTCCTGGAACATCTTGGTTACAAGCGTCGCCAGATTGCATGGCGTCCGGAAGCGGCCGGTGGCTTCCCGTCGTCGCTGGCTCATGGATCCCGCAGTTCATCTTCGGGCAGCAGCTCCGGAAGCCGAGAAAGCTCAGCGGCGATTTCCGGTCGGTTTTCTTCACGAAAGAAACCAACTTCGGTTTCAACCGGAACAACCAGCAGCGCGTTTGGGAACTGAAGCTGTCGACAGCCGACTGTCTGATTCAACCCGATCCATTCCAAAGCCACTCCGGCAGTCCGCCGAGTGGCTTTTTAGGTTTGGTCCGGAGACTTCCTGCCGGATTTCGTACCGCCGCCGGACTGGTAGAGTTTTTCCAACAACCTTGCAGCCAAAGCGGTCCAGCCGGTCTGATGACTGGCTCCAAGCCCTTTTCCCGTTTCTGCGTGGAAGTACTCGTAGAAAAGCACCAGGTCTTTCCAGTGCGGATCGTCGCGAAAACGCGGGTCACTGCCGTGACAGGGGCGATCTCCAGTCGACTGCCGCAGGAAGAGTCGCACCTGTCGCGTCATGAGTTCCCGTGCCACTTCGCCCAGATTCATCAGCGTTCCGGAACCCGTCGGGCATTCAACCTTCAACGTATCACCGTAGAAGCGATGATAGCGTTCCAGTGCTTCGATCAGCAGATAGTTGACCGGAAACCAGATCGGACCTCGCCAGTTCGAATTGCCGCCGAACATCCACGAATCGGATTCACCCGGAAGATAGGAGACTCGATGTTCGTGCCCCCCCGCGTGCAGCACAAACGGCTGTTCGGCGTGGATCTTGGAAAGCGATCGAATGCCGTACGGCGACAGGAATTCGTTCTCATCCAGAACGTACGCCAGGATGCGCAGCAGGCGTTCGCGAGAAGGAATGGCCAGCAGACGAGAACCACCCGGTGCATCGGCTTCGTCGCAGTCGCGTTCCATGTAGGTTAAGTTCTGCAGCTGATCGCGACGATTGCGAATAAACCAGTTCATGCGTTTGCGAAATCCGGGCAGTCGCTGCAGTACCACGTCGTCGATCACTGTGGCGGTGAACAGCGGGATGATGCCCACCATCGAACGAACCCGCAGCGGCAATGCATGTCCGTTGTCGTACAGATGGTCATAGTAAAAGCCGTCTTCTTCATTCCAGAGACCGTTGGTGCCTTCGGAATTCATGGCGTCAGCAATTTCGATGTAGTGTTCGAAGAACTTACTGGCCATGTCCGCATACGCCGGGTTCTCCGCAGCCAGTTCCAGCGCGATGGTCAGCATGTTGGAGCAGAAAAAACCCATCCATGCGGTGCCGTCGGCCTGATGAAGATGCCCCCCCGTCGGCAGCGGTTTCGAGCGATCGAAGACTCCGATGTTGTCGAGCCCCAGAAATCCGCCTGAGAACACATGCTTGCCCAGCACGTCCTTGCGGTTGACCCACCACGTGAAATTCAGCAACAGTTTTTGAAAAGTTCGAGCCAGAAACTGGCGGTCACGCTGCCCATTGACCTCACCGGTCCGTTTGTAGACATGCCAGCAGGCCCATGCGTGAACGGGCGGATTGACGTCGCTGAAATTCCATTCATAAGCAGGAATCTGTCCGTTGGGGTGCATGTACCATTCACGAAGAAACAGAATCAGCTGTTCCTTTGCGTATTCAGTATCCACGTGGCCGAACGGGATCATATGAAACGCAGAATCCCAGGCCGCATACCACGGATACTCCCACTTATCGGGCATCGAGATGATGTCACGATTGTACAGATGTGGCCAGTCACCGTTGCGAATATGCTTTCGGTGCGCTGGTGGCGGCGGCATGTCCGGGTCACCCTTCAGCCAGTGGTAGACGGAATAGTTATAAAACTGCTTCGTCCACATCAAACCGGCGTAGGCCTGACGCATTGTCTGAACAGCGTCCTCCGGCATACCGGCAGGAATCTTCTGAGCATAAAAGGCGTCTGCTTCAGAGATCCGTTGATTCATCGTGAAGCTGAATGGCTTGCCGAACAGCTGCGGTGGCGGTTCGTCTTCGGCCCACAACTGCAGTTTCAGAACCGTTTGACCACCAGCAGGAATCTCCATCACATAGTGAGCTGCCGCTTTGGTGCCCGTCTGCCTGGAATTGACGGCTCGCTTTTTGCGATGAACGACATACTCGTGAAAGGCATCCTTGGCGAATCTGGGTGCCTGCCCGGCATCAGCGTGATACTTTGCACTGGAATCGTTTTCGGTAAAGAGCCAGTCCGGTTTCACTCCGCAGGAGGAAGCGTCGGCCGCAAACTGAAACTCTCCCAGCGTCTCGTGACTGGCTTCAACATATCCGTCAGCATGAAGTCTCAGGTTCGGCTTTTTCCACTGCCCTTCAAACCCTGTTCCCCACGACCACGTGTTTCTGAACCACAACGTTGGCAGCACGTGCAGTGTCGCCGCTTTGGGACCGCGATTATGGACCGTAATCTGAATCAGAATGTTGTTGGGTGATGCCTTGGCGTATTCGGCAAAGACATCGAAGTACCGGTTTTCGTCGAAGATTCCGGTATCCGGCAGCTCGAACTCGGGCAAATGCTGACCTCGAATTCGTCCCTCCTGTGCCAGTCGGTCATACGGGAATTCGCATTGCGGATACTTGTACAACGCTTTCATGTATGAATGCGTCGGAGTGGAATCCAGATAGAAGTAGAACTCCTTGACGTCTTCGCCGTGGTTGCCTTCCGTGCCGCCAACACCAAAGAGTCGCTCTTTCAGAATCGGGTCTTTGGTATTCCACAGTGCAAGGGCAAAGCAGAGTCGGCACTGACGATCGGAAATTCCAAGGAGCCCGTCTTCGCCCCACCGGTACGCTCTGGATCGAGCATCGTCATGCTTGAAGTAGTCCCACGGCTGGCCGTTGGACGAATAATCTTCGCGAACTGTGCCCCATTGTCGTTCTGAAAGATAGGGGCCCCAGCGTTTCCAGTTCTCACCGGGATCACGGCGAGCTTCGCGTTCCAGTCGCAGGCGTTCAGCGTTACTCAGATGTTCAGAGAACATGAGATTTCTTTCCGGGACGGTTGTTCCGGGGCGACGATACTTTGTCGGTCACCTGCACCGCAAGTGCTGCCGAAGCAGTGACCGCAATTTCTCAGCAGTTGCCCTGCCGCTGTTCGAAGTGATTCCGGATCACTCATGGCTGCAGACGATGTGGAAAAGTCGGCTGGCTCATGAATTTTGTGTCGCCTGGAGGGCGTGTTGCACTCCATGGAAGCTGGCTGCCTCCTGACTCAGATCGCCTCCTGTGCATTGCGGTTGATACTTAACGCTTTTCAAACCGGAAGTGACCAACAAACCATTCTTCACCGTCTCGGTAGCCAAACAGCTCGGAACACGCCATGAAGAAGACGCGCCAGCGCTGAAACCAGCGTTCCGCCTGCACGTTGCCGTAGGTCTGAGCAAACAGAGGCAGAATTTCGGCTTTCTGTCGGTCCATCTTCGCCAGCCAGGCTTCCAGGGTCTTTTGGTAGTGACGGCCGTTCCAGATCCAGGCGTCTGTCTGAATCAGGTGATCCTGATAACCGGCCAGCAGATCCTGAGCAGGCATCATGCCGCCGCTGAAGAAGTGACGACTCATCCAGTCATCCGCATTCGCATCGACAAAGCGGTACGAACATTCGCGGTGACAGAAGATGTGAACCATCAGCTTTCCGTCATCGTTCAGCCACGTGGAAACTCTGCGCAGGAGTTCGGCGTGGTTGTTCATGTGTTCGAACATTTCCACGGACACAACGCGATCAAACGTTTCCTCAGGCTGGAAGTGATTCATATCCGCCGTCACCACCGACAGACGTCCATCAATGCCGCGCTGTCGGGCTGCGTTCAGGATGAACTCGCGTTGCGACGTGGAATTGGAGACCGCTGTGATATGACTCTGCGGATAGTTCTCGGCCATCCACAACGTCAGAGACCCCCAGCCGCAGCCCAGTTCCAGAATTCGCTGGCCGTCTGCAATCTGAGCCCGTTCACAGGTGATTCGCAGCGATTCTTCTTCCGCAGCGTCCAGCGATTCAACGCCGGTCGGCCAGTAGCAGGAGCTGTACTTCAGGCGAGCCCCCAGAACCAGCCTGAAGAATTCTGCCGGGACCTCATAATGCTGTTCGTTGGCCTTTTCAGGCACCAGGGCCACAGGTCCACTGGAGACCATCTGCCGGAAGGAATCCTGTGCAGCGGGCGAACGATCCAGTCCTGCCAGTCGTTTTTCGCAGAGCCGACGGATGCCCGCTCGAGTCACACAGTCCGCTACAAAACCACGTTCCATCAGCTCGATGGCAGACGACATCAGAATTTCACGCAGCATCAGAAACTTTCTGTGTTCGAGGCCACCATGGGAAGAACGCATTGGTTGACTGCTGATAACGTCGGTAAGCGTCGCCGCGACTGCGGAGTGCCTGCGCCTCCGTGGGAGGTATGCCTGTCACTTGTGTGACGAAGTAGAACATTGCGGCTGGCCCCAGAAGGGTAATCCATCCATGCTCAGTTCCCACAGAAAACAGAACGTAGGACCACCAGTGCAGCCATTCGAAAAAGTAATTCGGATGGCGCGAATATCTCCACAGGCCGAACTGGCAAACCTGCCCCCGATGTTCCGGCTTGTTACGGAATGCGGCCAGCTGCCGGTCGGCCGTACTTTCTCCCGCGATGGAGACAACCCAGATCAGAGTGCCCAGCAGGTCGGTCAAACCCAGCGGTTCCGGGTTCCGACAGGCGAACCAAATGGGCAGAGCAAACAGAACACAGGCGGCCGCCTGAAGCTGAAAAAACCAAAACAGCTTTCGTTGCGCCTCGTCACCCCACTGTTCTTTCAGAGTTTCGTAGCGTCCATCTTCGGGCATCGTCAGAACTCGCCGCAGGATGTAGACGCTCAAACGCAGAGCCCACAGCAGAATCAGAATCGACACCAGAATTCGACGCGCGGGGTTTCCATCGGCCGCGCTCGCTGCAAACAGGAAGGAGATCAGGGCGACCCCCATTCCCCACGCCACATCCACGACTCCGGCGTTTCGGCTCCAACGAGAAATCAGCCAGACGGCCGCCATGACCGTCGCGGCCAGAATCCAGCCACCGAGAATGGTGTACATCAGGAACGCTCCCTTCTCACAGACCACAACCGGCCGGTTCGGCGGACGCTCGTTCGCCCTGAGTCAGCCGGGTGGTCACGTGATTGCCGGACGAGCCACAGGCCAATGGCTTTCGGTAACCGCGCTTTGCAAAATGCAACTGCACCAGATTGACCTGTGATTCCTCAAAGGCGGCTTCGCAGTAGGCCAGATAGTAGTCCCACATCCGAATAAAGCGTCGATCAAAGCCCAGCTGATGGATGCTGGCCAGCTGATCGTGAAAACGTCGTCGCCAGCGTCGCAGGGTTTCCGCGTAGTGAGGGGCGAAGTCGTCCAGTTGCAGCAACCGAAGTCCGCCGGCCGACGCGGCGATGCTGGTCATTGCGGAAATCGAAGGCAGCATTCCGCCCGGAAAGATGTACTGAGATATAAAGTCGACGCTGCGTCGATGAAACTCGTAGCGTTCATCGGCAATCACAATCGCCTGCAGAACTGCCTGTCCATCCGGCTTCAACAGCTCATCGCATTTTTGAAAGTAGACCGGGTAAAACTGGTGACCAACCGCCTCAATCATTTCAATAGAAACCAGCTTGTCAAATCCAACGGAGGCTCTGTCTGTCGGATGACTGCCCATGGCATCAACGACCTTCGGGGTTCCGTCTGAATCGGCCCATGCGGCGTCTGCTGGTGTCAGATGGCGATAGTCTTTCCGGACGACTCGAACCCGGTCACTCAGCCCTGCATCCATGACTCGCTGACTGGCATAACGAAACTGTTCTTCAGAAATCGTTGTCGTGGTGACGCGGCACCCATAGTGAGTTGCGGCGTACACGGCAAATCCGCCCCAGCCGGTGCCGATTTCCACGACGTGGTCGCCGGGATTCAGTTGCAGAAGCTGGCAGATGCGGTCCATCTTTGCAATGGACGCTGAGGCCATGGTGTCTTCCGCATGACGAAAGATGCCGCAGGAATAGTTCAGTGTGTCATCCAGCCACAGTCGGTAGAAATCATTGCCCAGGTCGTAATGAGCCGCAATGTTTCGTCGAGATCCGGCGACCGTGTTACGGCGAATCCACTGACTGATCTGATGCAGTCCATGGGACACTCGCGACAGGCCCTGACGCAGCGAATCCGTGACCCGGAGGTCTCGAATAAACATCCGAACCAACGCTGTCAGATCGCTGCAGGACCATTCGCCCTGCAACAACGATTCCGCAACCCCCAGACTGCCCCCCAGAACGGCTCGCTGATAGAAGGCCGGATCATTGACCCACAAAGTCACAGTCAAACCGTGTTCCGCTGCAGGCGACTTGTCTGCAGCAGAAGCCGCAGAACGGTTTGCACCGCGATGAAGTTCAAATGCATCCGTCCTTTGAAGGCCATGCTCTGACTCACAACAGCGTCCGAATTCAAACTCGCCCCCCTGATCCCAGCATTCCTTCAACAGCAGTCTTCCGGACGACAGACATTTCAGTTTGGTGAACAGCAGTTTGCGAAAAAAACTCTGCCGCCAGCCAAGGGGCTGAGCCTGAGCACAGTCATGACACTGCTCCTGATGGACAGTCATCTCAGTCATCTTCTGTTTTCCACTGAAAATTCCGATGGTCGAATCGTTTCAACGGTCGGACGAACAATCTCTTGTGAATTCGGTTGGCATGGACGGCCGACCTTGTTCAGTCGTCCCGTCAGGCATGGTTTGTGTGAAGTTTTCGGGGCTCTCGGTCGTGGTCTGCAAGTCTGCCGCGCTGGCGGAGGCAAGCTTTCGAGGATGAACGTGAAATGCAGCACCTTTCCACCAAAGTCGCAGAGCGTGCAGATAGATTTCTGCAGTGACCTGCCACGTCATCAGGGGGTACCGGACCAGCATCCACGACATCCAGCCCGAAGTCATGGGCCGCTTCTGCAGCTGCATCGTCACATCGAACACTGTTTGTCCCTGACGATGATTTTCAAGATGAACGGTCAGAAGTTTTTCACCGTCTTCAATCCGCCAGTGGTAGTTCATGTCCATTGGTAGAAACGGGGAAACGTGGAAGTCTTTGCGGATTCCGGCAGAAGGCCAGGACAGAAAATGTTTCGGCTGCAAAACGTAATGATGGCGTTCCTGCCACGGTGTGTTTCTGACTTCCGCAACCACGGTCTGAAGTTGCCCCTGTGGGTCTCGGCACAGGAATAACGAAAGCGGGTTGAACACGTAGCCGAAGTACCGCAGATGACACAACAACTGAACCGGTCCGTCGGACAGCTGTGCCCCATGCTGACAATGCAGTCGCTGCAGCATGGACTTCAGATCGGTGTCGCCTTCAGGCAGATGATCTTCAGCGCAGTAGCGAGCAAATTTCCATAGCTGCCTGCCCCAGAGCCATCGTCTGTGAAAGACCTGATCGATCTCTTCCAGATCCAGTGCCACCATGAAAAGTCGCTTCCGGAATTCGTGAGTGACGGATCCGAACCTGCGATGCCGTACCCACCCTTCATACAGACAGCTCTTCACAACAGCGCGCTTCCGAAAGTACCGTCCAGAGCAGCGGGATCCAGACGTCGACAGACCTTCAGGGCGCTGACGACACCATCTTCGTGGAACCCATTTCCCCAGTAGGCCCCACAAAACGATGTTCGATTTGTGCCGATCAGCTCTTCATGACGAGCCTGAACGGATGCTCGACTTGAACTGAACACGGGGTGAGCGTACTGAAACCGTCCGAGAATTTTATCTTCCGCCAGAGCCTGCGGCGAGTTCAACGTGACGCAGAATGTCGAATCGCTCTTCAACTGCTGCAGGATGTTCATGTTGTATGTGACGGTCGCCGCATCGGGACTCGAACGCGGAATCAGATAATTCCAGCTTGCCCAGGCCCGACGACGCACCGGAAGCACGTTTTCGTCGGTATGCAGCACAGCGGAATTGTCTTCATACGGGATCGCTTGAAGAATCTGTTTTTCGGTCAGCGTCGCGTTCTCCGCCAGAATCTTCAAAGCCTGATCGCTGTGACAGGCAAAGACAATCTGATCAAACGTTTCGTCAAAGTCGCTTCCTAGTACGCGAACCTGGTCTTCAGAACGCCGGATCTGCTGCACTGCGGCACGAGTACGAATTCGGGCCGTCATCCGATCCAGCATTGAACGGACATACTGGTGAGACCCACCGGTGATGACTCGCCATTGAGGTCGGTTTTTGATGCTTAACAGACCGTGGTTGCGGTAGAAGTCAATGATGAAGGCGATCGGGAAGTTCTCA
>JAGQPY010000187.1 GCA_020426485.1 Planctomycetaceae bacterium | reverse complement strand
ACCATGATGTTCGGGCACGTGGAGACTCTGGATGAACGCATCGAGCATCTGGAACGCATTCGTCAGCTTCAGGACGAAACCGGTGGCTTCACGGCGTTCATCTGCTGGACGTTCCAGCCCGACAACACAGATATGTCTCACATTCCGCCCGCCGGAGCCTTCGAATACCTGAAGACTCAGGCCGTCAGTCGACTGTATCTGGACAACGTGCCCAACATTCAGTCGTCGTGGGTGACTCAGGGCGAGAAAGTCGGCCAGCTGGGCCTGCTGTTCGGTGCGAATGACATGGGCAGCCTGATGATTGAAGAGAATGTCGTGTCGCAGGCCGGCACTGTTCACCACCTGACCGTGGATTCGATCCGCCGCTGTATTCAGGAAGTGGGCTACGTGCCTCGCCAGCGCAACGTGTTCTATGAATACGTCGACAATGCCGAAGAGTACCGGTCACGTCCGTCGGAAGCGATTCTGCCGATTATGCAGACGTAAACATTCCGGACCATTCGTTGAACATCCGCCACATACCGCTGCGTATGATAGGGTAGTCACTGTATCGAATGAGATTCCGCGCGCTGACTGGTTGTGATCGGGACTGAAACCGGACGCGGCCTGAGTCCGTGGAATTCGCAAAGGTCGGCCTGAAGTGTCATGCCGATTTCGATTTCAAAGCGTCTCCCGGAAGGCTCAGGATTCTGTCTGCACAGGTCTGAGCCGCCTTCAGCAGTACTGGCCCAGCATGATCCGAGTTCAGGGACTGACCAAGGAATTTCATGACTTCAACGGGGTCTTCCGCGCGCTGGACAATGTGACGTTTGATGTCAATGCCGGTGAAATCTACGGGCTGCTGGGCCCCAACGGAGCCGGTAAGACCACGTGTCTGCGAATCCTGAGCACCGTGCTGAAGCCGACTCGCGGTCTGGCCGAAGTGGCCGGCATCAATGTCATGCACGATCCCGAAGGTGTGCGGCGCAACATCGGCTTCATGTCCTGCAACACTGGCATCTACGACCGCATGACGGCTCGAGAAATGGTCGAATACTTCGGTCGGCTGTACGGCATTCCCGAAGACAAACTGCAGGCCCGCATTGATGAAATCTTTGAGATTCTGCAAATGCAGGACATTCGCGATCGACTGGGCGCGCGCATGTCGACCGGGATGAAGCAGAAGGTGTCCATTGCACGCACCATTGTTCACGACCCACCGGTGATCATTTTTGACGAACCGACATCCGGACTGGATGTTCTGGTGGCTCGTGCAGTGCTGCAGGCGGTGGAGGCGTTGAAGGGACAGGGCAAGTGCATCATCTTTTCGACGCACATCATGAGAGAAGTGGAAAAGCTGTGTGATCGCATTGCTGTGATTCATCGCGGCCGCATCGTTGACAAAGGAACGCTTCCCGAACTCGCTGAACGCCACAAACAGCCGGATGTGGAAGAACTGTTCTTTGATCTGATTCAGCAGCGTGAAATCGAATACCAGAGCCTGCAGGAACAACGATGAGCTGGAAGAATGTCCGACTGATTTTCCTGCGGGAAGTTCGTGACCAGCTGCGCGACCGGCGCACGCTGTTCATGATCACCATTCTGCCCGTGCTGCTGTATCCGATGCTGGGACTGGGCGTGGTGGAAATCATGCTGACGTTCAGCGAACAGCCTCGCAACGTGGTCATTCTGAACGCTGACCAGCTGCCGGAATCACCCGCATTTCTGAATGACGAAGGCATCATCGCTGACTGGTTTTCCGGAGGAAAAGACGATGCGTCTCGCCTGCGAGTTCTGACCGATCGTCCCGCCGATGCCGCAGAAACCGCAGCAAACAAAGAGCCTCGGAAACACCGTCGCGGCCTGACCGACGAACAGATCCTGCAGAACGCTCGTTCACTGGCATCCAAAATCGACGCGCTGGCCGAAGCGGCTCGCAATACAGAATCCAGTGAATACACCACGGTTCAGGAACAGCTGAGTCAGGAATTCAGCGAAAGCGGACTGCAGGTGCTGGTGCTGGTGCCGAAAGGCTATGCAGAATCAATTACCGAACTGCAGCAGATGGCGTCGTCCAAAGACGGCGAACTGAAGCACAGTCCGCCACTGACCGTTGTCCGCAACAGTGCGGATGACAAATCGGTGGTGGCCTTTTCACGAGTTCAGTCCGCCCTGAATCACTGGCAGGAAGTCCTGCGATCTCAGACGTTTGAAAAAGCTCATCTGCGACCGGAACTACAGAATCCCGCTCGCCTGCAGTGGGTCGAAATCGCTCGCGGTGAAGAAGTGGCGGCCAGTGTGTGGAGCAAACTGTTTCCCGCAATGATCGTCATCATGGCTCTGACCGGCGCGTTCTATCCGGCCATCGATCTGTGTGCCGGTGAAAAGGAACGCGGCACCATGGAGACTCTGTTGATCAGTCCGGCTCGCCGCATTGAACTGGTGCTGGGCAAGTTCGGAACAATTCTGCTGTTCAGCATCGGTACGGCTCTGATGAACCTGCTCAGCATGGGGCTGACGGGACAACACATGGCTTCGGCCATGGGTGGTGGTGTCGCCGATGCTGTCAGTCTGGAGCTGCCTGGTCTGGCATCAATCGGCTGGCTGATCGTACTGCTGATTCCTCTGGCCGCCCTGTTCAGCGCGCTGTGTCTGGCTCTGGCAACGTTTGCCAAGTCGACCAAAGAAGGACAATATTATCTGACACCGCTGCTGATGGTCGTGATGGGACTGACCATGTTCTGCCTGTCTCCGGCAGTGGAAATCACGCCGTTGTACAGCGTCATTCCGATCGTCAACGTGGCTCTGCTGCTGAAAGGCCTGCTGCTCAGTGGTGCTCAATCGTCCGGACTGGCGGGATATGCCGTGTGGGTTCTGCTGTCCAGCTTCGCCTACAGCGCGATGGCGCTGTGGTGGGCAATTGATCTGTACAACAGCGAAGACGTTCTGTTCCGGGAAGCGGAAAAATTCGATCTGCGACAATGGCTGCGCGGTCTCGCGCGAGCCAAAGAACCAGTGCCTGCGTTTACGGAAGCGTTGTTCTGCTTCATGCTGATCATGTTTCTGCAGTTCATCGCCATGAACTACATGAAGCCGGATCTTTCCGGTTCGGATGTCGAAGCCGCTCGAAACATCCTGAAGACAACCGTCGTGCAGCAGCTGGTAATGATTGCCTGTCCGGCCATCTTCATGGGAGTTCTGCTGACAACCAGCCTGCGAGCCACATTCCGATTGCGACCACCATCAGCGGCCTCCATGATCATGGGAGTTTCCCTGGCCGCGCTGGTTCATCCGCTCAGCATTGAACTCAGCAGCTTTGTCGTCGAACGCGGATTTCTGCCGCCTCCACCGATCGAAGGTCTGACTCGCATCAATGAGCTTCTGAAGTCGGCGTCGCTGTCTTCGCTCAGCGTGCTGATGGTGTTTGCTGTGACTCCCGCGATCTGCGAAGAAATTGCCTTCCGCGGATTTATTCTCAGCGGACTGGCTCGCGGCAACCGACTGGGTATGGCCGTTGTCATTTCCAGCCTGATGTTCGGTATTGTGCACATGATTCCTCAACAGGCTTTCAACGCAGCGCTGCTGGGCATGATTCTGGGACTGTTGGCGGTTTACAGTCGAAGCCTGTTTCCCGCCATTGCCTTCCACCTGTGCAATAATACCATTGCCACATTCCATGCACGTGACGGTTTCGGCATTGTTCCCGACGGCGTGTTCTTCTCTTCAGAAGACGGCATGTTGAGGTATGAAATGCCGACTCTGCTGATCTGCTTCACGGGCGTGGCTGTTTTGGTGCTGCGAATGCTGCGAGAACTGCGAGCCGAACAGAAGGCCAAGCGTGACGCTCAAATGAAGTTCTTCGAAGTGCCGACGTCCGAAAGCACCGCCGCGGCTTCCGATGCGCCCGTGATGACGGCGTTGTAGTTCCGTTTCAGCGGGTTCGCAGCGAAGGCCTGAGGTGAATCACGGTCCGCCGACGGCTCGAAACCCGTTCGTCGCCAGCCCTGGCGAAGCTGCAACCGTGGCGAACCGATCCGAAAGATCGTCGTCGCAGACCGCTGGCCCACCGGCACAGCGTCGGTCCATCCCTCGCAGAAGGATTTCGGCTTCAAAAACCGGGGCTGCAGGTCCGATTCGCAGTTGAAAAGCTGTGCCGATTTCGGGGATCGGGGCAGACCTGCCAGTTCAGGAAAGCAAATTAGCCGACTTCCCTCGAAATTGCCGGGCTGCGGGATTGCAGGTCAATCTGAGTTTGCTGTAGTACACCGCCAGAAGGAGTACTGCAGGATTTGATGCAGATCGACACTGCGTCGACTGGCTGAAGATGTTGTCGAACCTCAGCCTGCAGGCGACGTTTTTCCCTTGAGTGCGGTTGTCTCTCACACCAGATCTGATGTCTGACATGGAACGTATTTTTATTTCCGGCCTTGGTTTCGCCACCTGTCTCGGCAACGATCGAGACACCTTTTGGAAAAACCTGACCAACGGCGTTTGCGGTATTGATACTCTGCAGGTTCACGACACCACCGGCCTTGCAGTCACGATCGGCGGCGAAATTCGCGAGATCGACAATTCACGGATCAATGTCAACGATCTGGTGTCCACCAAGAAAATGGATCGAGCCAGCCAGTTTGCCGTTCTGGCCGCTCATGAAGCTCTGGAAGATGCCGGTCTGCCGACAAAAGATATCGGTGAAGACGCCGCCGTCATCATTGGAGCAGGACTTGCCGGGCTGGAAACCTATGAATTTCAGATGGAACGGCTGCTGACCAAAGGACCGGATCGCGTCAGTCCGTTCACGATTCCGATGCTGATGCCGAATGCTCCTCCGGGGAACATCAGTCTGGCGTTCGGCATTCAGGGCACCGCCTACACCACCAGCAGCGCGTGTTCATCATCGGGACACGCCATGATCGACGCCATCGATTATCTTCGTAACGGCAAGGCCGACTTTGTGGTAACCGGTGGTACCGAGGCCTCTTTGACTCGGCTGGGTATCGCCTCATTCTCCAACATGAAGGCGATGTGTCGCGATCGAAACGATGCCCCCAAGTCATCCATGCGTCCCTTCGACGCGGATCGTTCCGGATTCATCATGGCCGAAGGTTCATCGGTGCTGATTTTTGAAACCGAATCTCATCTGCGAAAACGCGGCGGGAAGGCATGGGCGGAAGTGCTGAGCGGTTGTTCCACCAGCGACTCGTTTCATCTGGTCCAGCCGGATCCGGAAGGCCGAAAGGCGATTCGAGCCATCACGAAGGCCATTGAAGCTGCCGGCCTGAATCCTTCGGAAATCGCTGACGAAACCTACGTCAGTGCTCACGGCACCAGCACTCAGTACAACGACAGCATGGAAACCGTCGCACTGAAAGCCATCTTTGGTGATGACGCTCGAAAGCTGCAGATCAGTTCCATCAAGAGTATGCTGGGCCACATGATCGGAGCGGCCTGTGCCGTTGAAATGTCGGCCTGCTGTATGGCTCTGACCAACGGCCTGCTGCCTCCGACCATCAACTACGAAACCCCCGACCCCTCCTGCGATCTGAACTACGTGCCCAACAAGGCTCTGGAAAAGAACGTCCGTTACGCCATCAATAACAGCTTTGGATTCGGTGGCCACAACGTGTCACTGGTTCTGAAAAAGGTCGACGATGAAAGTATTCAGCGCGGTTGAAATGAGCTGAATGCGTTCCTTCGAGGCAGTAATGTCCGTTTGCGGACTGTCGCAGCGGAAACCTGACACTTCTTGCGGCATCCAGTCATTTTGGGGAAACCGAACGACTGCGTTTTCTGACCGTTTCTTTTGGGATGTTGGTGGACCGGCAAGTGTGAGTCACGCGGCCGGCCGGCAGTTTTCAGAAACATCGCTTTACGGAATCAGCTCTTTAGCCGGTGACCGTGCCCTGACAGCTGGAACCAGCTCCGGCCGTGCACCCGAAACAATGGCGCTGGACTGAAATCGGTCGATTGATCAACCGCTCGATGGATTGCTCATTCACGTCCTGAATCTGCTGAGGCAGCTCCGCAGCCAGACTGAGTTCCAGCATCTGATTGAAGTCACAGTCAAACAATCGCCCGGTCCAGTCCACGGAAAGCGTTGTTCGACACATCAATCCGGCCACCGTCTGCGGATTGTAGGCATCGACAAGTTTTTTCAGGTATTCCTCCGTACGTCCGGACTGCTGCAGGTCCAGCAGGAATCGACTGATGGGCATATTGGTAATCGTGAACAGTCGACTGAACTGAATGCCGTATCGGCGGTCAAGTTCACGGCGATAGTCCTGCTCCAATGCGTACTGATCCGGCGGCAGTGAGGGTCCCACCGGATTAAACACCAACGTCAGATCCAGTCCGGAACCACCCGGTCGGCCATCCTTTGCATCGGAAGACGCTGTTCCGTATCCCAGCGAATTCAATCGTCGCAGAGCCGTCAGTGAACGCTCAAACACTCGATCACCACGCTGGCGGTCGACATTTTCTTCCAGATAGCAGGGCAGCGAGGCTACAATTTCGACCTGATGTTCCGCCAGAAATTCAGGAAGATCTTCGTAGCCCGCCGTGACCAGAATCGTGAGATTGCACCGATCGATCACTCGGCAGCCCAGCGAACGAGCTTCCGAAACCAGCCAGCGAAAGTGAACATTCATTTCCGGCGCGCCGCCGGTGATGTCCAGAGTCGAAAAGCCCCCCAGCTTCAGAACACGCAGGCAGTGTTCGGCCACATCCCGCGACATGGACTCACGTCGATCGGGACCGGCATCCACATGGCAATGACGACACGTCTGATTGCAGACCTTGCCGACATTGATCTGCAGCACAGACAGATGTTCAGATCTCAGCGGCCGGCATCCCGTTGACTGAAGATGCGTTGCGAAGTCCGGAATCTGTGGCAATGAACTCAGCAACCGCCGTTGTTCTGCTGCCTCAGCCAAAGGATGTTGCTGACGAAGCAGAGTCAGAGTCGTCATGATGTTGACCTATCTTGTGATGGATGGACGCTGATCCCGGCAGAGTTCCCGCGAGCCCCCAGCCCAGTGGTTCGTCCTGAACGTATTGTTTCCCCAACTGCCGACAGATCTCCGCGCGAGCCAGCTCATACCCCAGATAAAACGCATGCTCCGCATCAACACGGACTCCGTCACCCATCGCCCGCCGCAGCAGCGAAAACGGACTTTCGTCAACCCAGTGCCCGCTGCGATTCATCAGATGCAGGCCGGATTCTTCCGCAAAAATACGAAAGTTGTCATCCGTCAGTTGAGCCGCCAGATTCGACAGCGACTCGGCGGAGTTCCGTTTGATGCGAGCATCACGAAGCATCACCAGAGAACTGTTCAGATGTTTGGGAATGCAGCCCCGTGTCACCGCATAATGAATCATGCGTCGCGCGGCGTCGAATTCCGCCACTGCAGAACGGCACCAGTTGATGACCTGAGTTGTCAGGACACTCTGAATGCCAAGCTCTTCGCAGATCGCTGCCAGCAGAACGTTGACGCCGGCCGAATCGACTTCTGTCAGCTCCGTAACGTTACCAATTCCCATCATCATGGGAACGTCCGGAAATTCCCGCCGAATGTCGACGTAACGCTGCAGCGAAGCCGTAAATCCCATGCCGATCGGTTCAATGATCGGATCGGCACGATAAGAAACGCCTCGCCGATCAAGTTCCGCCATCACGCGCCGCAGCGATTGCGGATCGGATGGTGTATCAGGAATCGCTACAACTTCAGCACCCAGATCGATCACCCATTCCAGATTGGAATGATTGCAGCTGAGAATCAGTTCGGCACCAGCATCGACCGCCTGTTCCACTTCGGATCGATCAAAGCTGTCAATTGAAACCCGCAGGTTCTGCTGCCGCAACTCAGAAACCAGTTCACGAACACGACCAGAACTTTCACCCGGAACGCATCCGACATCAATGACATCGGCCCCTGACTGCGACAGACGCAGAGCTTCGGACACGACGTCATTCGTCGGCATGCGAGTGGCGTGATTGATTTCACCGATGATCTCAATCGAATACTTGTCCAGCGATTCCGGACCGCGTCGCCCCAGACCAAAGTATTCCGGCAGATCACGAAGATCTTTCGGGCCGCGCTCGAAGGGTTTGCCGAAGTGGTCGGTAAGTTCCCGTTCGTCGCCCTGAACCCAGCCGGGCAGAATGACTCGATCCACGTCAGCCGGCACTTTCAGTCGATTCTTCAGCAGACTGACGTGCAGTAACGCCGCCACCTGAACTCCGGGCACCGCAATCTGAAACGAAAACCCGATCCGGGAACTCAAGGCGGAAACGGTTTCACGCAGGCTGTTCTCTGCAAGTCGACCAGTGACAAACAGAATTCGCTCACCGAGCAAGGAATTGGAATCAGACATGTTCAACCGCTGCTGAGTCCACCAGGTTGCATTGTCCGCGCGATGTCTTCTGCTGAATCTTCACCCGAATGAGAAGCGACAATCGGTCGTTGTTCCGCTCGGCGCTGCCGACAATATTGTTCGGTTCGGCGTCTGTCATCGTACCGCGCCTCCGTTGACGTTGATCACCTGCCCCGTCACGTAGGAGGCGCTGTCGCTTAACAAAAACCGAGCCATATTGGCGATGTCCTGCGGAAGCCCCCAGCGTTTCAATGGGGTTTCGGACAACACACGATTCTGCCAATATTCGCTGGCCGTCTCTCCCCACGCGGTCTGAATCCATCCGGGAGCGATGCAGTTGACTCGAACTTCCGGAGCCAGACTGACGGACAAAGATCGAGTAAATCCCATCACGGCGTTCTTGGCCGCGGCGAACAGTTCCCCGCTGTCGCCTTCCATGCCTCGGTCCGACTGATCCCACCCAATCGTCAGAATGCTGCCTGATCCCTGAGCACGAAATCGACGACCGAACTCTCGTGACAGCATGACCGTGCCCGTGACATCCACGGCCAGCAACATTGACAGCTTCACATCATACGGCAAATCTCGGTTGTCGCCGGTCAGCAGGTCCACTCCGGCATTGTTCACGATCGCGTCAACGGGACCCTCGGCAAAACAACGTTCGACAAACTGTCTCCGGGCCGATTCACAGGAAACGTCAACCCGAACAACAAATGCCCGGCCGCCAAGCCGCTCAATCTCCTTCACGGTCTCCACCGCCGCCGTATCGGACCGTCGATAACCGACCACCACCTGAGCACCACCACGCACGCATTCCAGCGCAATGGCTCGCCCAATGCCACTGGAAGCTCCCGTGACAGCAATCCGTTTTCCGGTGAGATCTGCAAATGTCATGTGAAGCAGTATAACTGCGGCCCCGCTCAAACATCGAGTGCGACAATGGCGAAGTGTCTCATCCATTCGGAAATCTTCGGTACAGATGCGTCCGGTTTTCGTCAGTCGACACCGCTCCAATCCACAGCCGGGGCCACTCGCACAGTCGGCCACAGCCAAACCGACTGTCGTCCGCTCCGTCGTCAGGAGATCTCATCCTCACCAGTTCCGTCGCCAGAAAATCTCATCGCAGTGGCAGCCTTCTCCCTTTGCCGTTGAACGGAACTGAATCGGACGAATACGAATCACGTCCGGGCCCTCTCAGCCCAACTTCCGACAGTGAACCCCACGACGGCTGATTGTGTCCGCTGCGTGCCGTCAACGCTGTACGGCCCGTTTTTCGTTGAGAACACCCCATCCGGTAAGCTTTTCCGGAACGTAACAACCGGCAGAAAAACTCCCATTCATCGGATCGCCGCCACATATCGCGGGATTCGAAACCATCAACTTGACAGCCTGCCTTCGTCGAATACACTTCCTGCAGTCGCCGCGTTCTAAACGGACCGCCGACAAATCCGGGGGATTAGCTCAGTTGGGAGAGCGCTTGCATGGCATGCAAGAGGTCATCGGTTCAAGTCCGTTATCCTCCATCGGATGTTCCCGCAAGGGGCGGCATCCTCTCGCAAAGCCCGGAAATTCCGGGCTTTTTTTATGCCCCAACAAACGGGCTTGCGGCCCAGTGCGGCTAGATTCCCTGGGGTACTGAGAGCAAAATGAGAGCTCCGCTGCTTTCTGGAAGTCCTGTTCAGTGGTCATCCAATAGTGCTGCTTTGCGATTCGCTCAGTGTGCCCAC
>JAGQPY010000186.1 GCA_020426485.1 Planctomycetaceae bacterium | reverse complement strand
TGGCGATCAGCGAGAAGTGTCCATTTAATTAACCAATCGTTTTGCCGAACGTCATTGGCCGGGCGCAACAGGTTATCACGCCGAATTGAATCAGGGGCCGTGCCCTTGTAAGGAAAAGAATATGGAACTGGGACAGGTACCAAAAGTTTTTGAATCCGCCGTGGAACAAATCGGCAAGGTGGTCGTGGGGCAACAGGAACTGGTGGAAGGTGTATTGATTGCACTTTTTTCCGAAGGCAGCGTCCTGATCGAAGGTCCGCCGGGACTTGGCAAGACACTTCTGGTGACAGTTCTGGCTCGAACGGTTTCGTGCAGTTTCAAGCGAGTTCAGTTTACACCGGACCTGATGCCGTCCGACCTGACAGGTCACAGCATTTACGACATGAAAGATCAGGTCTTCCGGTTTAATCAGGGCCCGGCATTTACGAACATCCTGCTGGCAGACGAAATCAACCGGTCGCCCCCGAAAACACAGGCGTCACTTCTGGAAGTGATGCAGGAACGGCAGGTCACGGTCGACGGCATTACTCACGCCCTCAGCCGACCGTTTCTGGTCATTGCCACTCAGAATCCGATTGAGCACGAAGGAACCTATCCTCTGCCCGAAGCTCAGGTCGACCGATTCATGTTCAAACTGCTGGTGGACTATCCTCCGCCGGCCGACGAAGTGGACATTCTGCGGCATTACACGTCTGGTAAAGACCCGGGGCGACTGGATGACTTCGGACTGTCGTCCGTCCTGCAGGCAGCTGACGTGCTTGCCGTTCAGCAGGCCGTGCGCAATGTGATTGTTGAAGAAAAGATTCTGAAGTACATCATCGATATCGTAGCGGCCAGTCGCACGTGGAGCACCGTCACCGTCGGCCCCAGTCCTCGTGCGGGAGTCAACATGCTGATTGCCGCTCGAACGCTGGCTGCCAGCCGCGGGCGTGACTTCGTGATTCCCGATGACATCAAAGAACTGGCTCCCTGGGTTCTGCGACATCGTTTGCGACTGCGGCCGGAAGCTGAAATCGAAGGCGTCACCCCTGATGAAACCATTCGGCAGATCATGGACAGCGTGGAGGCACCTCGGTCATGATCCCCGGGCGTCGACTGATTCTGCTGGCCATTCTGCTGGCGACTCCCATGATGCTGGGAGGCGTTTCGGACGTCGCTGCCGATGGGCTGCCGGTGCTGGGATCATTCCACCTTCCGGGAAGAACGCTGGCCGATGTTTCTTTGCTCCTGAATCTGTTGCTGCTGATCGTGGCCGGAGTCGATCTGCTGATCAGTGGTCAGCCCGGTGATATCGACATCCAGCGGGAAACATCCGATGTGTTAAGTGTTGGAACACTGAACCCCGCCCGACTGATTCTCAAGAGTCGCAGCCGAATTCCACTGACGGTCACTCTGCATGATGATCCGGGTGAACTCTGCGAAACTCAGCGACTGCCGCAGACGATCCAGCTTCAACCGTGGAAGGAAGCGGCCGTCAGCTATATGCTGAAGCCGCTTCAACGTGGAGCGGGAGTCCTGCAGGCGGTCCATCTGCGGTTTCCCACGGTGCTGAAACTGTGGACTCGTCATCAGATTCGCAAGGTCACAACGCACGTTCGAGTCTTCCCGGATATTCGAGCGGTCTATCGCTACGAACTCATGGCCAGCAGAAACCGTCTGGCCGAAATCGGAGTTCGCATGATGCGGATGCCGGGGCAGGGCCGGGAATTTGAACGTCTGCGGGAATATCGCTATGGAGACGAAATTCGGCAGATCGACTGGAAAGCCACCGCTCGCCAGCGAGAACTGATTACTCGGGAATTCAACGTGGAGCGCAATCAGAACATCGTTCTGATGGTCGACTGCGGCCGCTTCATGCGAAACGAAACCGACGGCATCACATATCTGGACCGCGCGCTGAATTCGGCCATTATGCTCAGCTACATCGCGCTGGGACAGGGAGACAATGTCTCGCTGCTGGCATTCTCCAATGAAATCGTGCGGTTTGTTCGTCCCGTTCGAGGCAAGCCGGGCATTCAGACGATCCTGCGTTCGACCTATGACATTCAGCCCAGCACAAAGTCGTCCGACTACAATCTGGCTCTGGAATATCTGTCCCGCATGCAGCGCAAACGCGCGCTGGTGATTCTGATTACGTTTGTCACTGATGAAGTGCAGCTGAAAATCATTGGTGAAAGCCTGCAGCTGCGTTCGATCCCCTACCTGCCGATGTGTGTTCTGCTGCAGGACGTTGGTCTGCGAGCAATGGCGGATGAAGTGCCGTTCAGCGATCTGGACGCATTCCACGCATCGGCCGCCGCACAAATTCTGACCGGGCAGTCTCAGCAGGTTGCCCGCATGCGAGAAGCGGGCGTGATGATGGTGGAGACATCGCCGGACCTGCTGACCGAACGCCTGATCAACGAATACCTGACCATCAAAATGCGTAACCTGATGTGAGCCGAGTGCTGACCGGCATTCCGTCATCGACGAACAGACCATCATTACGCCAATCGATGGCAATGCAGAAGATCCGAGGCTAGTATCCGACAGGGTTCACCCGCACGGGCGGCATTCGTCTGCCACCAATCGTTCGGCAACACCTTCATCAAAACATCTCAGTCAACGTGGCAGCACCCACCGGAGCGATGACATGCAGCTCCGCGGCTGAATGATTCCGGTGGGTCCGTCCGCCGGATCCGGTACCTTCGATGCGCTCTATTTTCGATGGTGTCCACCATCAGACATTGGTTTTCAATCCTACTCAACGAAACGGGAGAACGAACATGGATTTCATCAAGTGGCTGATCGGTGGGCTGGTGGGCGCGGCGATTGGAGGTATCGTGTGGGTTCTGGTTGGCTATTTTCTTGAAGCCGAAGTCGGCTACATTGCCTGGGGAATCGGTCTGCTTGCGGGGATCGGAGTGCGAGTCGCGGCCGGAAGCGACGAAGGAGCTCTGTGTGGTATCGCCGGTGTGATGTCGGCCGTGCTTGTTGTCCTGGGTTCCAAGTACATCGTGGTGTCGATGTTCGTCAACGCAGCTCTGGCAGAAGGAGCGAATACCGAAGCCTTCGCCCCCGATTCAGACCAGATGATCGCCGCGATGGCCGACGACGTCGTGACAGAGTTTGAGGAAGCTGAAAAACCGCTCAACTGGCCGGAAGGCATGAATGTCGATGAGGCCTACGAACAGGAACATTATCCGGCGGACGTCTGGGCAGAAGCTTCCAAGCGCTGGAACGAACTTCCGGAAGCAGACCGAAAGCAAAAACAGGATGAACATGCGGAGCTGATGCGTCAGTTCAGTCAGATGATGCACGAAACGATTAAGGAAGAAGCGTTCAAGGCCAGCTTTGCACCGTTCGATCTGCTCTGGTTTGGACTGGCGGCGTATACAGCGTTTCAGGTAGGAAAAGGTGGACATGAAGAAGAAGGTTCTTCAAAGTCCGGTGAAGCTGAACAAACTGAAGAGGCGGAAGCGTAATTCGTCGGTCCATGACCTCAAAAACATCGGCAGACGACTCCGTTCCGTCGGATCAGAAGAATGATCCTGATTCAACGGAACGGCAGAATATCCTGACACTGGTTGCCCACCAGGTACTGTTCAGAACGGCGTGGATCTTCAAGACGGAAAGCGTCATCATGCCGGCCTTTCTCGACAGCATCACTGACGAGGGCTGGGTGCGGGGAATGCTGCCGCCGCTGAATCGTTTCGGCCAGTCTCTGACACCGTTGATGCTGGCGGATCGCCTTCGACATGCGCCGGTCAAAGGCAGCTGGCTTCAGCGAACGACGCTGATGATGAGCCTGCCTTTTCTGCTGCTGGGCGTCACGCAGCTGATTCCGCTGTGGTCCGGCAGAGTTGGATATGTCTGGCTCTTCCTTGCAGCGTATCTGGTGTTTTTCTGCATTCATGGCGTCAATCAGACGGCCTTCAATACCGTGCAGGGAAAGCTGATCAATCCTGCACGGCGCGGACGACTGATGATTCTGGCTGCCAACATCGGCACGCCTCTGGCAATCTCTCTGGCGCTGCTTCTGCTGAAGCCGTGGACGATGTCGTCTCCACCGGCGTTTGCCCGAATTTTTCTGTTCACAGGGGCCACTTTTTTCGTTGCCGGACTGATATCGTCCGGCCTTCGAGAGCTTCCGGACTCCTCCGCTGATCTTCCGCCGTTTCGGGTGCGAGATCGTTTTCGGGATGCATGGCACGCTCTGCGCGACGATCCCGGCCTGCGGCGTATCTGCTTGATTGCCGCGATGATTGTGACCGCTCAGCTGCTCTTTCCACATTATCAGCGACTGGGCCGCCAATGCACCGGCTATGAAGGCACCATGCTGATGGTTTGGGTTGTGGCACAGCACATTGCGGTAGCGGTTTTCAGTTGGTTCAGCGGCCGACTGGCCGACAGCAACGGTACTCGAAGCGCTCTGCGGTGGCTGGTATTTCTGGCCGTTTTTTCTCCACCCATTGCCCTGATACTCAGCCGTTTCTTTTCCGCAGAGTGGTACTGGATCACATTCTTCTGGCTGGGAGCTGTTCCTGTTACATATCGCATGATGCTGAACTATTCACTGGAACTGACAGACCGTTCCCGACATCCGGTCTATGTCAGCACAGTGGTTTTAAGCATGGCACCCCCGATCATATTTTCGCCGCTGATCGGCGCGTTCATTGAGAGATATCATTACCACATCCCTTTTCTTGTGATTTCAGCGATCATTGGTGCCGCCTGGCTTCTGACATTGACCATGGTCGAGCCGCGACACCAGAAATCACATCATCCGACTCAACCGGTTCCCGATTGAACTGAAATGACGACGAATGCCCACAGCCAGGACTCGCTCTATCCGGATTGGACGATCAGGAAGTTTCTGGTGCTGGAGAATGGTGAACGCTGGACTCCGGCGATTTCTCGACAGCTGAAGGAATCGGTCAAGGCTGCCAACATTCCGATTTCGGTCGGAGTCGAACGAGTTCCTGATGTGAGATCCCTGCTGAAACAATCTCAGCAGGCGACCACACCCGGCGTCATCCTCTTTCTGGAAAGCCGCGAGCGGGAGTGCGTCACGGCGATTTCAAGAATCAGCCAGTTAACCAGTCACCCATTCGTGCTGGCTGTGGGAAGCGGGAAGCATCAGGAGTTGCTTCCTGTGCTGCTGGAATCCGGAATCTGTACGCCATTATTTGATATCGTCAATGACGTTCCCGTTGTTGAATGGTGTATCAAAGTCGTCCGCTCCCGATCTGCATTGTCGTCAGCGGATGCGAAGTTGTGAGTCGCGGGGACGTCTTGGGAATATCACTTCGCCGTGGTATACTCCGCGCATGAATGGATGCATTGTGAATCACGTGGACCGCGAATTCGGAACCGCTGACAAAACCGGACTCGCAAGTGCTGTTTCTGTCGTCTGCCGGGATCCGGAGTTGCGGTCGCAGCATTCCGCCGCTTCGAAACCCGGGACCGGATCTCGATCATGCGGTCTCGGTTTCCCGAGGGCTCCGATTCGGAGACCATGTCAGTCCGATGTGACGTTATTCGCAGAATTCCGGACGACCCGGATGATGTCGACATGTCGGCTCCTGCTGCCGATTTTTCTGTTGCTGCACGCGCCTGTCTGTCCGGCACAACAGCCGTCGCCGGAAGTTGATATTTCCCAGCAGACCGAAACGCCAAAGCCAGCGCCCAGCTCAACGGTCTCGGAGATGGTGGACAATGGCACGGAAGCCATCGAGCAGTTCGAACGTCGCCTGACGGAACTTTCCAACAGCGTCACCACCGCCACAGTGGACGATGAGACGCGCCAACAGCTGCAACAGTTGATTAATCAGGCCACCGCGGACCTCAAATCAGCAAGAGACCAGCAGCAGACCATTGCCACCATCAGCGCGCGAACGGAAAGCCTGGCGGAAGAAGCAACCACGCTCAAAGCGCCGGCAACTCCGTCAGCGACGACTGATGCAAAGGCACTTTCGCGGCCGGAAATTGAAACTCAGATTGCTGCGATGCAGGTCCGGCTGGCGGGCGAACGTCAGAAACTCGCAACGCTGGAGCAGAAAGCCGCAGATCCGGCGGCCAGAAAGCAGGAACTCCAGCAGTCCGTGGCGGCGGCTCAGAAAGCCATTCAGGATCTGACGGTTCAACTGGAGTCTCTGCCTTCCGACTCCGAGGAGCTGGCGACTCAGATTACTCGCCAGGCCGCTCTGATTCGCAGGCAACGCTACCAGAACGATCTGACTGTCGCAAAAGCAACACTGGCCAATCTGGATGCGGAAGTCGCCATGACACTTCCGGCCCTGAGAGTCGCACAGCAGAAGCGAATTGTGACCGGTGTCACCACTCAGCTGGACAACCTGCAAAAGGAATTGGAGCGACGCCGTCAGATGGAATCTGCGGAACAACTGGCGAAGGCTCAGGAAGCACAGCAGGGCATTGCCGAACTGCAGACTCAGGAGCTGAGAGATCTGCAGGAGCAGCGTACGGAGTACGCCGAGCTGAATCGCCGTATCGCTTCTGAACGAATTCCGGAAGTGGAACGGCTGCTCAAACGGAAGACGGCTTCCATCGATCGTCTTCAGAATGAAGCAACAAAGATCAAAGAACGAATCGAGCGGTTCGGAACCGACGGCACCATCGGCCGGGATCTGCTGCACTTCAAAGATCAGTTTCCCCGGATGAGCGACATTGAAAATGAAATGTCGAAAACCGATGTCGAACTTTCGGACCTGCGACGACAGCAGATCGATATCGCGGAAGAATCTGACGAAGTCCAGGACCTGATGGCTCGCCCCGCAGACGGCTTCAACTCCGCCGAACGTGAACTGATTGAAGGACATCAGCAGGTTCTGCAGACACTCAGCGAAAACACCATGCGTCTGTCGAGCCTGCTGTCCGATCTGGACGGTGAAAATCGGCGGCTGTTGTCGGTCGTGCGGGAGTGGCAGGAATACGCCAGCGAGCAATCACTCTGGTTTCGCAGCCATGAACCATTAACGGGGCAGGACCTGAAAGACATTCCTCAGGAACTTGTTTCCGCAGCGAATCAGGTCCTGGAAACCCTTCAGAACGCGTGGCATGTTCGCTGGACTCCCATTCTGCTGATTTCACTGCCTGCCGCAGCCGCCTTCATTCTTCTGCTCGTGGTTCAGAAACGAGCTCAGGCGGAAATCGCCGAATGCTGTGCCTTGGCCTCCCGCAGATCATGCATCAGCCTGCAACCAACCATTCGTACGTTATTGCTGACTTTTGCAGTAGCGGCGGAATGGCCAATGCTGTGCGTGCTCACAGGCTGTTTGTTTCGTTTTGCTGTCGGACAACCGGTGCTGCTTCAGGTGGGCACCGGTCTGATTCATTTTGGAGGCATTTCGCTGTGGCTGAACTGCTGGCGGCACGCAGTCGGTTCTGATCGTCTGGCAGCTTCACACCTGTCGTGGAATCCATCGGTGTGCAGTGTGCTGCGGCGCTGGCTGCGGAATGTCTTCACCCTGACATCCCTGCCGATGCTGCTGTTTCTGATCGCGCGACAGGGAGGCAGCCCCGGCGATCTGCTGGAACGATTTCTTTTCATTGTTCTGATGGCCTCCGCAAGCCTTGTGGTCATGAAGCTGGTTCTTCCGGCTTCAAACCCGTTTGTGAAGCACATTGCGTCCTATTCCACAGTCCTTCAGCGGTTACCATGGATCTGGATCGGGCTGCCGGTGGTTCTGCCGGTGGTTCTGGGAACCCTGTCGTTCTTCGGATACCACTACACCGCTGTGCAGTTGATGATGCGAATCGGATGGACGCTGGCCATACTCTCGCTGGTCCTTCTGACGCACGGCATTCTGAACCGATGGCTGCAGGTCAGTAAGACACGCACACGACTGCAGCAGGCCAAAGATCGGGCGATGGACCGCGATCGACAGCAGGACTCCGAAAGTCCTGCGGAAGTCATACAAACGAGCATTCCGCCGGTTGCCGAAGAAGAACAGGACTTTGAAGTTTTCGGGCTGCAGGCCAAATCGCTGCTGAGAAACATCGCGGTGTTTGTCGCCATCGCTGCGATCTGGGGAATCTGGTTCGACGTGCTGCCGGCTCTGCGTGTCCTTGATCGCGAACCGATCTGGTACGTCAACGAAACCGTCATCGTTCCGGATCCCGCAGCGCCGGATTCGGCCGGGAAGTCGGAGATCGTTCGACGCCCTGTCACCGTCGGCAGTCTGCTGATGGTTCTGTTCACTCTGGCCCTGACTACCGTCAGTGTGCGACAGCTGCCGGGGCTGATTGAAGTGGTCCTTGCCAGTCAGGGCGGTCTGGATCGAGGCATCCGATACGCAGTCAGCACCGTCACGCGCTATCTGCTGCTGCTGATCGGACTGGTGTTCAGTTTTCAGTTCCTCGGACTCAGATGGACACAGGTTCAATGGCTGTTGGCCGGTCTGTCGGTGGGACTGGGTTTTGGGCTGCAGGAGGTCTTTGCCAACTTTGTCTGCGGTTTGATCATCCTCCTGGAACGCCCGGTCCGCATCGGTGACATTGTAACAATTGACGGCGTCAGCGGCGTGGTCTCACGAATTCGCATTCGTGCGACGTCCATTACGGACTGGGACCGACGCGAGTACATTGTCCCCAACCGGGAATTCGTCACCGGAAAACTTCTCAACTGGACACTCAGCGACACAACCAATCGAATTATGATTAACGTGGGTGTCGCCTATGGCACCGACACCGACCGGGCTCGGCAGGTGATGCTGGAAGTCGCTCAGGCACACAAAGAGGTCATGAAAGATCCGCCTCCGGTCGCCACATTTGAAAAGTTTGGCGACAGCGCCCTTGAGCTGGTCCTTCGAGCATATCTGCCAAGCCTGGACAATCGGCTGACAACCATCACGGAGATTCATACCGAAATCAATCGTCGCTTCACGGAAGAAAGAATCTCCATCCCGTTTCCGCAACGTGATGTGCATATGTTTGTGAATTCACTGCCGTCGATTCCAAAATCGTGAATGCTGAAACCGCCAAAATTCTATCGAAGACAAATCCATGCCTGATACGGAAACGCTGTACCGGAAACTTGTCACTCACATTCAGAAAGCCGCCCTGCTGTCCTCCTGCGGCTCTGTGCTGAGCTGGGACCGAGAGACCTATATGCCGGACGGCGGGAACGAACTGCGTTCCCGTCAACTGAGCCTGCTGGCAGGTCTGGCTCATGAATGGTCGACCTCACCCGAGGTCGGCGGGCTTCTGGATCAACTGGCGGACAGTGAACTGAATGATGCGCCGGACTCAGAGACCGCTGTCAATATTCGGGAAATCCGACGACAGTATGAACGAGCCAGACGACTTCCCACAGATCTGGTCCGCGAAATTTCAAGAGTCACCGCACTGGCTCAACATCACTGGGCCGAAGCTCGCGCGGCGAATAATTTTCTGCAGTTCGAACCGTGGCTGCAGCAGATCGTCAAGCTGAAACAGGAAGAAGCAGCCGCCGTCGGTTACGCAGAGAACGGTGAACCATACGATGCATTGATGGATGAATACGAACCCTCTGTGAACAGTCACAGAATCAGCGGCGTCTTCCAACAACTTCGGACGGAACTCGTCCCGCTGCTGGATGCCATTCGAGGCTCGAATGCTGCGCCTGACACATCGATTCTGACTCGTTCGTACCCGGTGGCGCAGCAGGAGAAGCTGGCAACACTGGCGGCTGCCAGAGTCGGATTTGATTTCCAGCGAGGTCGACTTGACGTGACGACTCACCCATTCTGCAGCGGCTTCGGCCCGGGAGACTGCCGCCTGACCACTCGCTACGACAGCCGATTCTTTTCCGCCGCCTTTTTCGGAACGCTGCACGAAACCGGTCACGGCATGTACGAACAGGGCCTTCGCGAAGACGCCTTCGGACTGCCAATGGGCAGCGCGGTTTCTCTGGGGATTCACGAATCTCAATCGCGGCTCTGGGAAAATCTCGTTGGCCGAAGCCAGTCCTTCTGGAAACACTTCTTTCCCATTGCCACTGAACTCTTTCCGGATGCACTGGGCAGTGTGTCGGAAAAGGATTTTCATTTTGCCATCAACTCCGTCACACCTTCATTCATCCGGGTGGAAGCTGATGAAGTGACCTATA
>JAGQPY010000185.1 GCA_020426485.1 Planctomycetaceae bacterium | reverse complement strand
TCGGGAGAATGTCGTTCGATGTGCCGTCAAAACTCAGTTTCTCGACCGTATTTGAAATTCCGCAGGGGCCAAAAGACAGAAATTTCGACGTCGATTTTCGAACATCCCCTGTTTTCACACCGTCTTCATGCACGGTATCGAGCAATCCCAGGAAGCTTCAGGCCGAGGAATCCTTCCGGAGACCAGTCCGGCAACGCTCCGACGCAAGAATTTCGGGATTCAGTGATTTGGGACGGTTGCGGGGACGGACGTTCGAGCGTTTGCTGCGTCATTGGCGTTTATAAAGCGGTGAAGGCGTGCAGAAAGTTCGGACTGCTCGGTCCATGTCCCCGCGTTCCAAGGTCCTGTGATGCTGCGTCACTGGCGGGGGGGGAGGGCATCAACAGACTCTTGTCGTGGACGCATCTCCGCTATCGTATTGTTTTCGCCGCTGAATGTTTTCGCCGCTGGACGGATTCGCTGTTTGTCAGGGGCTACTCTACGGAGCGGCCGGAGTCCTCGCTGATGACGGAGCTGATTCTTCACGGGTGGCTTCGGTTGGAACAGGTGAATCCAATGGGTCGCTGACAGAAAAATAGACTCCGTCCGTGCGTCCGGCTGGTTCCTGATAATTCAGCCGCCAGAGACGGTGTGGCTGGAGTTCATGCATGATTCCCTGACAACCGGTTGTTAAAGAGAGCAGCATAAAAATGGCGGCGCGATGTTTCATGGCTTTGGTCCGTGAAGAATCGTCAGGTCCTGTGGGCTGAGACTGGCAAATGGGAAGAAAATTGCCGACGATGTGGGGCCGGTCGGTGGCTCGTCGAGTCGCGTCTTCCGCGCTGGAGTTTGTTTGCTGATTGACGTCCGGTTTCTAGGGTATTTCCCGGCCCTGTTTTTCAGAACACGAGTTACCCCCCCTCGACCCGGATGCCTCAAAGCCATTCCTTTTCCCGCCTGAAACTTCCGCAGTTCCTGCCGAAAATCGGAGTCCCACATGCGTAAATGTCCGAACCGTCTTCCGTCGCCGCTTCTGTTTTTGATGGCCCTTGTTGTGGTTTCCGCGTCGGCTCGCTGCGAAGACAAAACGGCGATCCCGGCCATGCCGGCTCGCATCGATCTGCAGGACGGTGATACGTTTGTGTTTCTGGGTGACAGTATTACTCACCAGAGACTGTACACTCAGTACGTCGAAGACTTTTTCTACACTCGATTCCCCGACCGGCGGATCAACTTTCACAATGCCGGCATTGGCGGAGCTCGGGCGTGGGACGCCTTGGCTCGCGTCAACAGAGACGTCCTGGATTACAGGCCGCGTTATGTTTCCATTCTGCTGGGAATGAACGATGGAACGTATCAGCCGTTCAATGTGGATATCTTCACCACTTATCGCAACGACATGACCGAACTGATTGGGACACTTCGCGAAGGCGGTGCGGTTCCGATTCTGATGTCACCGACCATGTTCGACTCGCGGGCGGCACGACTGCGACAGAATCCCAATCGTCCCCGGTCTCCGGAGATGTTGTCCGAATACAACAGCGTGCTGGCCTATTATGGTCGCTGGCTGCAGGACATGGCTGTGGAAAGCGGAACGTCGTATGTGGATATGTTCAGCCTGCTGAATGATCTGACGTTGGAAGAACGCGAAAAAGATCCATCTTTCACCATGATCAAAGATGCCGTTCACCCGGATGCTCCCGGACAGCTGGTCATGGCCTATGCCATGATTGATGATCTGGGGCTGCGAGGTCCGTTGTCCAACATTCGCATTCAGCCAGCGGCCGGTGGTCAGCTCAAGGCGTTTGCCACGGGGGGGAAAGTCGAAAATCTGAAGCAGACCGAGACCGGCCTGGAATTCGACTGGACTGCCAACGCGTTGCCCTGGGTTGTTCCCGAAGAGGCTCAACTGGGAGCGAAGCTGCTGAAGCTGGGACATCGTGCCAGCAAAGAAGGACTGGAAGTTCATGGACTGGCCTCCGGCCAGTATGAACTGACCATTGATGGCGAAGCCGTCGGTCGCTTCGGAGACACGGCTCTGTCGCGGCATATTGAGCTTCAGGAAAATGCAATGACACCGCAGTATCAGCAGGCAATGGAAGTGGCCATGCTGAATAAGTCCCGCAACGAAGGCCCCGTGAAGGAACTTCGCGATGCGTGGCGAACGTTTCAAAGCTGGGCGCGGCACGATCGTGATCTGAAAGCTCAGCCAAACAACGCGGAATTGTCTCAGGTCACCGCAAAGGAACGTGAACGTCTCCAGTCGCTGGAAGAAACGATTCAAAAGGCTGAAGCGGCAGCGAAGGCGATCGAAGATCAGATTTACAAAGCGAATCAGCCAAAATGTCGTCACTTCGTGCTGACGAGGGTCTGAGGAACGTTCTGAGTTCGGGGCGTTGTGGTATGGCCCTTCGTTGAGAGTTTTTTCGTTCAGGAATCGCACAATATGAAACCCCTGATGGTGACTCTGACGCTGTTCACGCTGACTGTGACGGCGTCTGCTGATGAGATTGATGTGTTGAAATCCGTTCAGGCCGGTGCCGGTGGAGCGGCTGAAGCTCGCACGGCCCGTGATACTCTGGTCGCGGGTGGCGCGAAGAATCTGCTGCCCGTGCTGCAGGCATTTCGAGGCTCCGGACCACTGGCCGCCAACTGGTTGCGCAGCGCGTTTGAGGCCATTGCGGATACAGAGCAGAAGGCAGGCCGGTCGCTGCCCAAGGGCGAACTGCTGGCCTTTATCAGAGACACTACGCAGTCGCCAACGGCTCGACGCCTGGCTTACGAATGGCTGCTGATTCGCAGTCCGGAGCTGGAGTCCGAAGTGATTCCGGAAATGCTGCTGGATCCCAGTCCCGATTTCCGTCGCGACGCGGTTGCTCGCCTGATTGACCAGGCGAAGGCGGCAGAAGGTAACGCTGCTGTTGAGCTCTATCAGCAGGCACTGAAAGGGGCGGTGCACGAAGACCAGGTAAAGACAATCTCCAAAGCTCTGCGTGATGCCGGACAGACGGTGGACATTCAGAAACACTTTGGATTTCTGACTTCGTGGAAGATCATCGGTCCCTTCGACAACAAAGAGATGAAGGGCTACGCCGTTGCCTACGCGCCGGAATCAGAACTGGACCTGTCGGCGGAATATGATGGCCAGCTGGGCAAGGTAAAGTGGGAGCCGATTGTGACGGAAGATGATTACGGCGTGGTGGATATCGGGAAGCAGATTCAGAACTACAAGGGCTCACTGATGTATGTCACGACCACGTACAACAGTGACGGAGACCAGGATGTTGAGTTCCGGCTGGGGACGCCCAATGCGTGGAAGTTGTGGGTCAATGGCGAACTGGTTTTCGAACGTGAAGAGTATCACCGCAGTACTCGAATGGATCAGTACAGGATCCCGGTCTCCCTGAAAGCCGGTCCAAACACCGTGATGCTGAAGATCTGTCAGAATGAACAGGAACAATCCTGGGCTCAGGATTACAAGTTCCAGATCCGCGTCTGTGACAGCACTGGTTCTGCTGTGCTGCCGGCTGCTCAGACTGCTCAAAACATATCGGTACGAAAAGAGAATCTGTGATGACAAATACTCTCCTTTTTGAATGCCCCATGCTTTCAGATCGCTCCATTCCTGAATCGCGTGGCGTTGCCGCGCGGAGCAGGGTGTGGCTGGCTGGGTTGATATTGCTGTGTTGCGTTCAGAGTTTGACGCAGGCCGGAGACTGGCGGCAGTTTCGAGGCAATGCGGCGAATTCTGTGGCCGTCGGTGAGAATCTGCCCACGGATCTCAGTGGCGGTTCGATTGCATGGCAGGTCGATCTTCCGGGGCGCGGGCTGTCCAGTCCCATTGTTGTGGGTCGGCAGGTGATTCTGACGGCCAGTTCCGGATATGCTCAGGACCGGCTGCATATTCTGAGCTTCGATGCGGAAACCGGTGAAGAACAGTGGGAACGTCAGTTCGAAGCGACGGGTCGAACGGTCTGTCACGAAAAAATGTGCGTGGCGACACCCACGCCAGCCAGCGATGGTGAACGGATTTTTGCGTTTTACTCCAGCAATGATCTGATCTGTGTGGACCTTGCCGGAAACCTGTTGTGGTATCGAGGACTGGGGGCGGAATTTCCGAATGCCAGCAACAGTCTGGGTATGTCATCGTCGCCGATCGTGATCGGCGGCACCGTGATTGCTCAGGTGGAAAGTGATGCCGAAGCGTTTGCCATCGGAGTCGACGTCCTTTCCGGTGAAACTCGATGGAAGATCGAACGTCCTCGCAAGGCCAACTGGACGTCTCCCACGATTCTTCCGGGCGAAGGTTCTGTGCCCGGGCTCGCTCTGCTGCAGTCATCTGCCGGACTCACAGCCCTGGATCCTGAAACGGGAACCGTGGTCTGGGAATTCACCGATGGAGCTTCCACGATTCCCTCGTCCACGGTTGCGGCCGACACGGTGGTGATTCCGTCCAACGGGCTGACAACGATTCGGCCCTCCGATGATCGGAAGACGGTGACTCAGGTGTGGAACTCATCGAATCTCAGCCCCTCTACCTCCAGCCCGGTGATTCTGGATGCCATGACGTTCACCGTGAATTCCGCTGGCGCGCTTTCGGCGGGTGATATGGCATCCGGTGAACGTTTGTGGCAGTTGCGACTGAAGGGACCGTTCAGCGGAACGCCGCTGGTTTCCAACGGACACCTGTACTTCTTCAATGAGAAGGGCCTTGCGTTTGTGGTGAAGCCATCGCGTGAGAAGGGCGAGATTATCTCCGAACTGGATCTGGCGGAAACCATTCTGTGCAGTCCGGCTGCGGCCGATAATGCTCTGTATATCCGCAGCGACGGACATCTCTGGAAGTTTGCTCAGCAGCAATGACGCTTGTTCAGTTTCAGGTCCTGCTGGCGGTTGGATTGGGAGGATTTGTCGGAGCTGTCGGGCGATTTCTGTTGTCCGCGGCTCTGGCAGGTGCCTTTGGCGAATCACTGGTGTTCGTACGCACGCTGGTCGTGAATCTCATCGGCTGTTTTGCGATCGGCGTCGTGACGGTCATTGCCGCCAGAACTTCCGGACTGTCTCCTGTGATGCAGAAGTGTGTGATCACCGGGCTGCTGGGAGCGTTCACAACGTTCTCCACATTTGCCATGGATTCGCTGATTCTGCTGCAGTCCGGGCGTTTCGGTGCTGCAGGCTTCAACATCGGTGTCAATGTTGTTGCCGGTCTGTTGCTCGTCTGGCTGGGAATGACACTGGCACAATGGTGTATTGCACTCCCGATCCATGATCAGGCCGGTTGATCGGGCGGTTGCGAAGACGATGTATGGCCGTCGGGCGATGGTCATCTTCAGTGTGTGGTTCAGCGATTCTGTTCCGACTTTCAGGGGGAACAGAATTCAATTCGAACAGTTGTTCATGGAACAGCAGTGGAACTTCGGAATCCGAATTAAACGTACCGCATGGAATCCGAACCCCACAGCATCGTTTCCGAAGTTCCGCTGGAAGCCGCGGATATCGCTTCTCCCGGAAGTTTTCGTGAACTGTTTACGGTGTCGCTGCCGCTGATCATCAGCGCGGGGTCGAATTCTTTGATGAGTGTTGCGGATCGTGTGATGCTGGCCGGATATTCGCCGTCGTCTCGAACCGCGACCACGCTGGATATCATTGCAGCGGTCACTCCGGCGTCCATGCTGCACTGGACAGTGGTCTGCATTCCGCTGGGCACGATCCTTTATTCCAACACGTTTGTGTCACAGTTCGACGGAGCTCGACGACCCCGCGAAATGATGGCGTCGCTGTGGCAGGCCGTGTGGCTGGCCGTGGTGGCGGGGCTGATGCTGATGTCGCTGGCGACGGTTTCGGCTCATGTGTTTCGCAGTGCCGGTCACGATTCTGCTGTGGTCACTCAGGAAGCGGCCTACTTCAGCACTCTGTGCTACGGCAGCCCGCTGCTGCTGCTGTCGACGGCATTGAGCTGCTTCTTCAGTGGTCGTCGAAGAACGTCAGTGGTGATGTGGGTCAATCTGTGCGGACTGGGTATCAATCTGCTGCTGGACTACGTGCTGATTTTCGGACGCTGGGGCCTGCCGGAACTGGGCATCACCGGTGCGGCGATGGCAACTCTGGGCGCGCGGGTGGGTGACATTGTGATTTACGCAGCACTGATTCTGTGGACGATGCGTCGAGTACATCTGCCACTGCTGGAAACATGGAAGCCGGACGGTGAGCTTTTGAAAAAGTATCTGAGATTCGGTGTTCCCAGCGGCTTGCACTACTTCGTGGATAATTCTGCCTTTCTGATGTTTCTGTTCATCGTGGGCAGTCTCAGTCGCAACGATATGGCGGCTACGAATCTGGCTTTCAGTGTCAACAGTCTGATTTTTATTCCGCTGCTGGGATTCGGCACCGCCGTGCAGACTCTGGTGGGACACCACATCGGTGCGGGGCTGTTGCCGTCGGCCGTGCAGACCACGTGGAATGCGGTTCGTATGAGTCTGGTCTGGACTCTGACGGCTTCGCTGCTGCTGGTTGTATTTCCCGAATCGTGTCTGCACCTGTTTCTGACGCTGGCTGAAACGTCGGCGGCACAGGACGATTCTGTGCATTCTGTTCTGCCGACGGCGACACGCCTGCTGAAGTTTGTCGCGGTCTATTCCGTTTTTGATGCGACGGCCGTCGTGTTTGCCTCGGCTCTGCGAGGAGCCGGGGACACGCTGTTTCCCATGCTGCTGACGATGACTTCCAGCTGGATGATCATGACCGTGCCGGCGTGGCTGATTTCTCGTTCCGAGAACGCAAGTATTACCGGACTGTGGCTGACGTGTACTGTTCATATCATCGTGATGGGGTCTGCTATGCCGCTGCGGTTTCTGTCGGGGCGATGGAAGCAGATTCATGTGACTGACTGAACAGAGCTTCCTTTTCTGCAAGGCGTCAGCATGACCGTCGATTGTGGTCTCTGTGAGGAATTCCTGAAACGTGCCAAGTCCATACGCTCACTACTGGGATATTGATCCTGCCACCACGTACCTGAATCACGGTTCGTTCGGACCTGCTCCGGAGCCCGTCCGTCGAGCCAGAGAAGCGTATTCTCAACAGTTGCAGCGGCAGCCGATGAGGTTCTTCTGTCAGGAGATGGAAGAACTGCTGGAACAGTCCGCTGAACGGCTGGCCGCTTTTCTGAAAACAAAAGCTGCTCGCCTTGCGCTGACGGACAATGCGACTTTTGCCATGAACGTCGCGGCAGAGAGCATTGCACTGGCACCGAGCGACGAAGTTCTGTTGACCGATCACGAATACGGTGCGGTGCGAAATATCTGGAATCGTCGTTGCCGGCGTTCGGATGCGAAGATGGTCACGGTGTCGCTTCCGCATCCACTGGATGACGACTCCATCGTCACAAACATTGCCCAGGCAATCACCGAAAAGACGCGAGTTCTGGTGATCAGCCATGTAACGTCGCCGACTGCTGCCATTCTGCCGGTACAGCGCGTCTGTGAAGTGGCAAGGCAGCGCGGCGTGCTGACCGTGATTGACGGGCCGCACGCAATCGCCATGCTGGATGTGTCACCCGATGAGATCGGCTGCGACTTTTACTGCGCGAGCTGTCACAAGTGGCTGTCTGCATTCTTCGGCAGCGGATTCCTGTGGGCTCATCCACGCCACCACGTCGCCATCCAGTGTCCGGTGGGAAGCTGGGGTGGTTCCATTGCCGGACGTCCGGCGACATGGCAGGACCGATTGAACTGGCTGGGAACACGTGATCCGGCGGCGTTGCTGTCGATACCGGCGGCCATCGATTTCATCAGTTCCATCGGCCTGAAGACCTTTCGCAGTCACGCTCACGCGCTGACCTGCAGCGCGTGGGAACAATTGCTGGAACTTGATGGCGTTCATCCGTTGTGTACGACGTCGACGGAGCATTTTGTCAGCATGGTGGCTGTGGAACTGCCCACACCTTCAAACTGGAAACCCGGTTACCATGGGCACCCCGATCCACTGCAGATTGAACTTCGTGACCAACATGGAATTGAAATCCCGGTGGGCTCGTGGAACCGCCGCCGTTTCCTGCGGGTTTCCGCTCATCTGTATAACGACACCGAAGACATCCGGAAGCTGGTCACGGCGTTGAAGGAATCGCAGCATCTTTGATGTCTCAGATGATGTGCGATTCAGGGCATCCGGCCATGTGTCGCCGCGAAACTCATCGGGCTCCGCCTGTTCTTCAGCAGCACCGGATCTGTGCGCAAAAGAAAGGGGCTCAACCATGTGGTTGAGCCCCAATCGTTTGTATGAAGAAAAACGGCGGCGAATTACTTTGCCAGTTCCTCTTCGATCACTTTGACCACTTCTTCCGCGTCCGGTTTGACGCGAGTCTTGAAGCGGGCAACCACTTTGCCGTCTTTGCCGACCACGAACTTTTCGAAGTTCCAGCCGATGTTGCTGTGGTCGGAGGCGGACGTTTTCAGGTAGTCGTACAGTGGAGCCTGATCATTGCCGTTGACGTCAATCTTGGCAAACATCGGAAACTTCACGCTGTACTGACTGGTGCAGAATGTACGAATGTCTTCCGCACTGCCGGGTTCTTGGCTGCCAAACTGGTTGCAGGGGAAGCCCATCACGACCAGTCCTTTGTCGGCGTACTTGTCATGCAGAGCCTGCAGTTGAGCATACTGCGGCGTTGCTCCGCATTCGCTGGCCACGTTGACCACCAGCAGAACCTTTCCTTTGTATTCCGACAGGTCCACGTCCTTGCCTTCCAGCGACTTGACGCAGAAGGAGTGAACGGAATCGGCCGGCTTGGCATCGTCTGCCATCGCGCGGGAATTGATCACGGTACAGACAGCCAGAGACAACAGCATCAGTGCGGAAAACTTCAACATGGTCTGGAAACTCCTGGGTTGGTTTTGAAATCTGAGGCAGGCAAAAGGTAAGGGAGGCACCTGATGGACGTCAGAAACATTCTGAGGGAGGTCAGGTCCGGACGCCTGAAAAACGCGGCTCGCTGATTACAATCCTGTGAGCCTGCGGTTTCGAGGCTGGGGCAGGGTCTGCTGATCACCGTATGTCATTCTGGTCAAAAAAGTGGTGTCGGCAAGTCTGCACTTTCCAAATTCACGTGCGATTTTCCGATCGACGTGGACACCAGGTCGGGACGGTGTTTTGGCGTGTCAGCCACTTCAGAAACTGCAGGGGACCTTGTTTTCGGACTTCACTGTCAACAGATCCTGAGGCGTCTTACGGACATGCCTTCGCGCTGGGCTGAAAAGCAGACGTTTATTGCTCGCCGATTCTTTCTGGCGACGGTGGCTCAGGCTGTCGTCTGTGGTCTGTTAGCGTGGATTCTGGCCGTGATCATCGGGCCGCCAGTGCCCACGGAACGGGTGCGAATTCCGGGAGCTTTCATCGCTGGTACTCTGTTTCTGATCGCCGGCAGCTGGTTTCTGCAGTGCAGCATCATGGAAGTTCGTCGCGAACGACAGATTCCGTTTCGGCGAGATCTGTTGCTGGCACTGGTTTCGGCGATGCTGTTTGTCGGTGTGCAGTCGTTTGGACTGTGGGCATTTTCGCGAGCCACGCTGGATTCACATGATCCTCAGCAGAATGCTCACGGATTCATCTTCATGTTCACCGCGCTGCATGCCATGCATTTCGTTGTGGCTCAGTCTGTTCTGCTGTGGGTCACTCTGTGCGCGTTCATGGACCGCTATGACCACGAATATTACTGGGGCGTGACGTTCGCCAGCTGGTTCTGGCATCTGCTTGGCATCGCCTGGTTCGGTATCCTGTGCGTCTTTACCATCGCAGCCTGACAAGGGCTTGGGACGTGAAAAGAATGAGTGCAGGAATCGGGTTTAGGAGACGGCGGACGTTGGCGGGTTCATGGGGATTTGACGTGTGTGTTAAGCTGAGGGGTTCTGGATCTGGAGATTCCATCCGGTCGGGATTTGTTCAACTCAGGGAGGACCATCATGTCGAAGTCACACGCATCACTGCTTCCGAAAAGCGAAGACCAGATCAAAGCCGTGTTTGACACGCTTTCAGAAAAAGATCGGCGGCGGTATGTCGCGTCGCTGTCGTTGCTGCTGCCGCATGGAGGCTGCACTTATCTGTCTGAACTGCTGAAGTGTTCGCTG
>JAGQPY010000184.1 GCA_020426485.1 Planctomycetaceae bacterium | reverse complement strand
CGTTTGATTTTCTGACGGATCGGCTGATCGAATCGCATCGTCGGCGAGGCGTCTGTCTGGGAACTCACCGCATCTATTCGCTGATGGCGCTGGTTCGTCTGAATGATGAATTCGGTGGCGGGCTGATCAGTGACGAGACGAAGCAGGACATTATGGAATTTCTGGCGGGGGCTCGCGATCTGATTGTGGCTTCTCAGGACGAAGACGGTTCCTGGCCACCGAACTGGTACGACGGTGCAGAAGCCTTGGCGAAGGCTGATCCCAGTGCACCGTTCCATCGGCGAGTCATCTCCACGGGCCATCATCTGGAATGGCTGGCGATTGCTCCTGAGGAACTGCATCCGCCGCGAGTATCCATTCTGCGAGCCGCAAAGTGGATGATTCAGAACACGCTGGAAACGCCTCAGGAAACAATCGACGCGAATTACACCTATTATTCCCACGTCGGCAACGCTCTGGCACTGTGGCGAAAAACGTCCCCGCCGGAGTTCTGGACGAAATGGCGAACCAGTCATCCGGAAATCGAAGCGGGTCTGACTCCGGCAGAACGTTCGGGGACCTCCGGAAACACGGATGCGGCGACGTCCGATCACTGACGAATTCGGATGCCTGCCGGTTCGGAGAACGGAAGAACTTCGGACTGGAAATTCGCAACGAATCTCCTCAGAATTGGACGGACTTGCGGCATCGAAACGGACAACGCTTCGACCCCTGAGGCAACCGCAGATGTGCTGTCGCCATCAGGCAACGTTTCCAACGGTGGCTTCGTCAGAACGGGGCTTTCGCATTTCCGTTCCTGTGGTTTATTCTTCGTTCTTTTCAATCACTTCACCGTTCTGTTTTGACGGTTTGCTCTGAACCTCCCCCGAGGTCCCTCGCAGATGGTCATCGAAACTTCTCACACATTTCAGTTGCTGATTGCCGACGACAACCGGTCGTTTCGGGAAACACTGCGTGAACTGCTCGAACCTCGGCTGCCTCTGGCGATTCACGAAGTGGAATCCGGGGAAGAAGCCGTCGAATACGCTCAGCATTTTCGCATCGACATCGTTCTGCTGGACATGTACATGCACGAAATGACAGGCCTGGAAGCTCTGCGCGTGCTGAAAGATCTGAACGCGGTTCGCCCCTGCATTCTGATTACATCCGAAGCCACAGAAGAACTGCGTCGGAATGCTCAGCAGCTGAACGCTTACGACGTGCTGAACAAGCCGGTTCGACGACAGGAACTGTGCACCACGGTCGCCGGAGCGCTGCGTGATGCCTACAATGAGACAATTCTGTAGGCTTCCCGTCTCCGCTGCAGACCGTCCGGATCATGACTGCTGAATTTCCGGCAGTGATCGTCCTGCGCTGCAGGTTTGCTGACAGGCGGTGGAGTTCCATCTTTCTCGTCGGCCTCTTCCTGAAGTTCGCTTGTGTCGCTTCCCTCTTTCAGTGTTCGAAATTCCGTCCTGGTCAACATGCTGATGCTGGTCATTCTGGTGGCCGGCGTCGTGTTTGCCATCACTTTGCAACGGGAAATGTTTCCGGAATCACGGCCGGACAAGCTGATGATTTCGGTCGTGTATCCCGGTGTTCAGCCGGAAGACGTTGAGAAATCCGTCACCATTCGAGTCGAAGAAGCCGTCCGTGGCCTCGAAGGGATTGAAAAGGTGGAATCTCAGGTGGGCGAAGGCGTCAGCTTCACCACTCTGACACTGGCTCAGTCCGTTCGCGACGTCGATGCCATGATGCAGGAAATCCGCAACGAAGTGGATTCCATTCAGGACCTGCCGGACGATGTCGAACAGATCAGCCTGCGCAAAGTGGAACCTCAGCTTCCGGTGATTTCCATTGCCGTCTACGGAGACGAAGGCGAAGCGGCTCTGAAGCAGGCGGCTCGATCGCTGCGAGACGAACTGCTGAAACTGCCCGGCATCAGCCGAGTGGAACTGAACGGGATTCGCGATGACGAAATCTATGTCGACGTGCGGCCTGACCGCCTGCTGGAGTACGACATCACCTTCGAAGAAATCGCCGCTGCCATCCGCAGTGAAAACATCGACATCAGCGGTGGGCAGCTGAAAGGCAGCCGCAGCAGCGTCGCCGTCAGAACTCTGGGCGAAGAGCAGAAAGCGTCCAGCCTGGAGGACCTTGTGGTGCGGTCGATGCCCGACGGTCGTCGCATTCTGCTCAGCGACGTGGCGGACCTGTCCGATGGCTTTGTTGACACCGATCTGGAAGCTCTGTTCAACGGCAAGCCCGCTGTCAACTGCGTGATCTTCAACGGCGATGGAGAAGATGCCGTTCAGATTTCGGCCGTGGTCAAAGCGTACGTGGCCGCTCGCAGCGGAAAAGCTTACACCGGTCCATCCGCGGGAATGTCCAAACTGCTGTCGGTGATCGGTCGACCGGACGTCTACGAAATCTACCAGCGAGCGAAGCGCGAACCATTTCCGGCAAGTCTCAGCTATCGCCTGCACACAGACGTGGCACGATTTGTGGAAGGTCGTCTGGACCTGATGACTCGCAATGGTCGAGCGGGCCTGATTCTGGTGCTGATCTCACTGAATCTGTTTCTCAATTGGCGAGTCGCCTGGTGGGCGGCGATTGGACTGGTGGTGGCATTCATGGGAACGTTCGCCGTGATGTGGGCACTGGGAGCCACCGTCAACCTGCTGTCCATGTTCGGACTGATCATCGTTCTGGGAATCATTGTCGACGACGCCATCGTGATTGGTGAAAACGTCTATCGGCATGTGGAAGAAGGCGTTCCGGCAGCCAAAGCCGCCATCATGGGCGCTGAGGAAGTGATGTGGCCCGTGATCGTGGCGGTGGCCACCACCATCGGAGCTTTCGCGCCGCTGTTCTTTATCAAAGGTCAGATCGGCGACTTTATGGCTCAGTTGCCGCTGGTCGTCATTGCCGCCCTGTCGGTATCTCTGCTGGAAGCTCTGGTGATTCTGCCGGCTCACCTGCGACACCTGCCGCCCGTCCGACGAGGAACGCATTCCGACACTCCGGACCCGCAGCACATGTCGCGCTTCGAGGCTCTGAAGTACTACTTTCTGACAAACGTGCTGCAGAAGCCATACGAAGTGATTCTGCGCATCTGTCTGCGCTGGCGATATGTCACGGTGACGGCCGTCTTCGGCGGCTGCATTCTGGCGGCCGGAGTTCTGGCAGGCGGAATCGTTAAGTGGCAGTTCATTCAGGATATGGACAGCGAAAGTCTGATCTGTGCCATTGAAATGCCGATCGGAACATCCGTCGAACGACTGCGGGACGAACTCGAAAAGCTGACCGACTACATCGTCGATCAGGAACGGTTTCCGGAAATTGTCAATGTTCAGACGATTGCCGGACGGCAGTACGACGTCACCGGAGCAGGTTCGGTCGGCTTCGACCAGCAGACTCATCTGGGGCAGCTGATCGTGGAAATCTGCCCGGCTGAAGAACGAAATCGGTCCAGCAAACAATTGGTGGCCGCCCTGCGAGAATTTTCGGCCACTCAGCTGTCCGGTATCAATTCTGTTCGCTGGGAAGCCATGAACGGTGGCCCCGGCGGCAATGACGTGGAAATCAATCTGTCCGGAATCAGCAATGCTGAACTGCCGAAAGCCATCAACGATCTGAAGGAGATCGTGGGAAGTATGGAAGGCGTTTACGATCTGGATGACAATCTGGACATCGGCAAAAAGGAACTGCGGCTTCGACTGCGGGACTCCGCAGCGTCGGCGGGCATCACAGCCGGAACGCTGGGCATGCATGTTCGTGGAGCACTGTTTGGCCAGGAAGCTCGCCGAATCACGCGAAACCGCGAAGATGTTCGCATCATGGTGCGGTACCCGGAAAGTTTCCGCCGCAGTTCATGGAACGTGGAATCCATGTGGATTCCCACGGCTCGCACAGCTTCGCCGGGCGACGATCGTGACTCACCAATGACCAGCTCGGCCGTCAGGGCCGGAACAAGGTCATGGACACCCATTTCTGAAGTGGCCGACGTCGAAATGGGTGTTGGGTACAGCACGATTACTCGCTATCAGCAGTCTCGATCGGCCAGAGTCGTGGCGTCGATTGATGACGCCAAAGTCAGCAGTACCTCCAGCGTGATGGAGAAAGTTCGAGAACACATCAACAGCAAACTGATTCCCAAATATCCGGGACTGTCCGTGCAGTACCTTGGTCAGGCGGAAGAAATGTCCAAGAGTTTTTCTTCGCTGAAGATGGCCTTTCCGGTCGCGCTGATCATCATTTACGGCATGCTGGCCGGACTGTTTCGTTCGTATACTCAGCCACTCGTCGTGATGTCGGCCATCCCCTTTGGATTTCTGGGAGCTGTCGTGGGGCATTGGGTCATGGGTGAAACCTTCACGATTCTCAGCGCGATTGGCCTGGTGGCTCTGGCGGGAATTCTGGTGAATGATTCTCTGGTGCTGGTAGACTTTATCAACAAGCGAGTCAACGACGGGTTGAGTCCCTGGGACGCCAGTATTGATGGTGCGAAGAAACGTCTGCGAGCCATCCTGCTGACAACGCTGACCACCGCCGCCGGGCTGATGCCTCTGATGTTCGAAACCAGCTTTCAGGCCAAATTTCTGATCCCGATGGCTGTCACTCTGACGTTTGGCCTGCTCTTTGCCACCGGTCTGACTCTGGTGATTGTGCCCAGCCTGAACCTGATTCGTGAAGACATCTTTCAGTTCTTCGGCTGGTCCACAAAGAACGAAGTTTGACGAACGCACATCAGGAAGGCGACCATCGTGAGCTTCAGAGTTTCGGGCGTCTTGTTGATTGCTCTGAAACAGCAGCGGAATCTGACACTTTATTGAAGCATCAACCGCATGTTCGGATTCCTGGCACCTCGAACATCGATCCCGGCATGGCGACAGGCATACGCCAGAATCTGCCAGCATCAGCGTCGATTGTTTGGTCTGTCAGCACTGCCGTTTCTCAGTTACGAAGCCACGTTTCTGTACCAGACGGCGATCGATTTCCTTGTGCTTCCACCGTTGCCTTCCGACAGTGCTCAGTGTTGCCGTCTGAAGCGATTGTCGGCGGTCGAAACGGAACGACAACTTGTGACGGGGCGATACGCGGCGACGTTCGGCCTGCTGTTACTGGGCGTCAAGCTGCAGGACGACGTACAGGACTCGGGCCGATGGCATCACCATCTTCTGCACAGGATTTATCGACAACGAATATCCGCAGCGGAAGGTCTTCTGACTGACATCGCACCGACTGCGATGTTGACCGTGCGGAATGCCATTGAGCGGCATTCGCAAATGGAACGTGAGTCTCCATCGATTCCCATCGAACAGTACGCTCAGCCCACCGGTGATGCCTTTGCTGCCATCTTTCAGGGGCTGGCGGAAAAGACCGCTCCGTCGGATTCGACCGTGATGGAATCGTTCTCACACATCGGGCGGCATCTGGGCCACGCTATCATTGCATTCGACTGCGCTGTCGACTTCGAACACGACCGGATTCGCGGAGAATACAACCCCCTGCCTGATCACGCCGCCTGCCGTAAAGCGTTGCAGGTCTGTCAGATGGAGCTTTCTCGATTGGGGTGGATGCTGCCGTCTCAATCCACGGGTGCCGTGGTCGTTGCTTCTGTCGCCGAAAGAATCCGTCGTCGAATGTCAGGCCCACCCGTTGAGGACTCCTGCCGTCGTCTGGAACGCTGGGGCGTTGTTCGGGAACACGGGTACACTTATGCTCGCTGCGACGGCTGCGATGTCGCCTGTGTCGGCGGTGAATGCTGCGGAGACATTGGTGCCGCCATTGCCGCTCCCGATTGTGCGGGTCGATTTTGTTGTGAAGTGGCAGGCGATGGTTGCTTCCACTTCGGATGCAACCGAGACCGGAATCATGGCTGTCACTCCACAAAGGTGCCGACCAGCACGCCGATCAACTCCGCTTACGCCGACTGGCCCTACCGCGAATACCACGGCCGCCATGGAAAGACAGTCTCTGCTCTCACCCCAACTGGTTTTGTCGAAATCGACGGCGAACGAATCCCCGCCAAATCCATGGGCGGCGAATTCATGGAAGCTGAACTCCCCGTCAAAGTCACGTACACCGATTCCTTCGGCGTGGGTGTGATCCGCTTGCCGCCAGGCTGATATTCGCTCCCACCAGCCCCCCGATCGGTGAGGAATTGGAACGTCCTTCTCTCCGGACTCTCTCCACGGCGCTTGGCAACACCCCTTCCAGGAGCGGGCCGCTGTGGCCGATCGAATCCAAACCGATACAGGTCAACGTGTGCCGATGTGACACACATTTCTGTTCCGAGTCTTCATCGCGCGCCGGGATGTCGCGCTTCTGTCACGATTTTCAGGATTCGGCGGCGTGGCATGAATGATGCTCTGCCATCACAACGTCAATGGTCGTGAATTTGGTTGAGCGACATTAGATTTGATGGAACGGAAATCGTGGGCTCGTTTCTGATTTGAGGGCTCGGACAGACCGTGGACGGAAAGACGTCAGCGAGATTCCTTTCACAGAGTGGTCGTTGGAAAATCAGATCTTTTGTGTGCCCTGTTGGACGGCGTTCGCTCGCCCGTTTATAAATGTCAGTAGTGCGGCGAAGTCATTGTTTCGACAATCAGGGATCCTGGGTAACACTTCCCTGCTTCGCCGCACGCCCTTTCTTCAATCCGCGATCAGGAGAGCGATCGTGATTGTGATTAACAAAGTTCTTGTGCCGACTGATTTCAGCGACTACAGCGCGGCAGCCATGCGGTATGCCTGTGAAGTGTCCAGGCGGTTTGGCAGTCAGATGCATCTGCTGCATGTGGTCGCCGACGCTGCCATGCTGATCCCCGAAACAACGGAATTCGTGGGGGAAGCCTTGGCCGACGCCACGCATGCGGCGATCACCCGAGCCACAGAACGATTGAATGGCATGCCCAATTGTGCTTTTCAAAGCGATCGCGAAGTCATTCGATGTGTCCGAGCCGGTTCGCCCGTGACGGAGATCGTACGTTATGCCAAAGAAGCCGATGTTGACCTGATCGTTTTGGGGACACACGGGCGCACAGGGCTTTCGCATCTGCTGATGGGCAGTGTTGCCGAAAACATTGTTCGAATTGCTCCCTGCAGCGTGTTGACCGTTAAACCGGAAGGCCACCAGTTTGTGATGCCGTGACGGAAAACTGTGACGCTCATCGTTCCATGTTCGTAACAACGACACCTCGTTCGAATCCCGGATCTTCTGCAAACCTTGTTCGCCGGTTCCCTCGTGCTGATCATTACTCCCCTGACTGAAGGTTGACGCCATGCCCCGAATCAAATCCGTTTTTCTTCTGATCGCCCTCCTCCTGACTGCCGGCGCGATGTTCCGAATGAACTCATCGGCGCCTGTTCAGGCCGATGAGTCGGAGTCAGACGCCAAAGCGGCGGCAAAGGCCGGTCCGGCTCAACAGAAGGACAAGGCTTCTGACGATGCGGCCGCTGATGAAGACGAAGGTGAAGGGCCGCTGAGCAAATTCATGATGCAGAAGCTTGGCATGTCCAACAAAATCCTGAAGGGCCTGATGACGGACGACCTGCATCTGGTGGAACAAAACGCCGACAAACTGTTGAAGATGAGTCACGAAGAAAAGTGGCGTGCGTCTAATGACATGATGTATCTGCAGCACAGCACTCAGTTCCGAAATGCCTGCGAAGATCTGCGGAACAAAGCCGCAAAAGGCACGATGGACGGAACGGCTCTGGCATGGATCAATGTCACGATGAGCTGCATTCAGTGCCATGACTGGGTTCGCAATATCGTTCTGGCAGACGGCAGCAAACCCGTCAATCTGAAGCGCGATCCGGTCGCCGCACTCCTCGAAAAAGAATAACTCGGGCGGGTTTGTGATCGGCTCGGAAGGTTTTGCAGGTGGCACGATGACGACGGAACTTCGAGAAACCGATCAGCTGCGTTTGGTTCAAGCACTGCGGGAACCTTCGGCGTGGCCGCACTCGTGCCGGAAAATCCGCGTGATTGAAACTCACATCTCATGGGTCTTTCTGACCGGAGAATTCGCCTACAAACTGAAGAAGAATGTCGATCTGGGATTTGTCGACTTCACCACACTGGAACGTCGCCGTCACTTCTGCCACGAAGAACTCCGACTGAACCGTCGACTTGCTCCTGATCTCTATGTGAATGTCGTTCCGGTCAACGAATCGAACGACGGCATTCGCGTCAACGGGCCGGGGGAGATTCGTGACTTTCTGGTCTGCATGAACCAGTTCGACCCCGACAGGATGCTGTGCGATTGCTCGGATGTCCTGTACGACGGCGAGTGCCTGCATGATCTGGCCGACCGGTTGGGAGCCTTTCACCGTAGCGCCACTGTCGCGCCGGTGGAGTCTCCGTTTGGCAGCCCGGAAGAAATCCTGCGCGATGTGCGGGACAATTTCAGTGTGCTGGAACAGGCCGACGTTTCTATCGGCAGCTGCGTGCGACTGCTGGCAGAAGACGCCGAAACGGAATTCGAACGCCTGCTGCCCGTGTTTCGCCGGCGTCGAACGCAGGGAATGATTCGCGAATGTCACGGGGACCTGCATCTGGGCAATATGTTTGTTCAGAATGATCGGATTCACGTCTTCGATGGCATCGAATTCCGTGAAGAGTTTCGGTGGATCGACATCATCAGCGACCTGGCGTTCGTGATCATGGATCTGCAGGATCGCGGCATCGATCGTCCGGCTCGCCTGCTGCTGAACTGGTGGCTGGAAGTCACCGGTGATTATGGCGGCCTGGCCGTCCTGCCATTCTATTGTGCGTACCGGGCCGCCGTTCGAGCCAAGGTTGACGTGCTGCGAATGCGGCAACCGGGACTTACCTTCAGTGACCAACGAAATCTGTGCAAGGATTGTTCGACATACTTGAGCCTTGCCGGACGCTATGCCTGCCCGCACCGACCGACTCTGGTCATCACAACCGGCCCGTCCGGAAGTGGAAAAACCTGGGCGACGGAACAACTGATTGCCGCTACCGACATGATTCGAATTCGTTCCGATGTGGAACGAAAACGCATGCACCATCTGGAACCGCTGCAGGTATCGACTGATGAGCAGAAGCAGAAGTTGTATTCCGCTTCCGCAACCGAAGCCACGTACGACCGGTTGGCGGAACTGGCCGAGGAAATCATCAATGCCGGATTTCCCGTCGTCGTCGATGCCACGTTCTTGCGCTTTGATGAACGTTCCCGTTTTCTGCACCTGGCCGATCGTCTGAAGGTGCCGTTCCTGATTCTGGAATGTGTCGCCCCCGTCGACATCCTCCGCCAGCGAATCGCTGACCGACAATCCGGCCGCCGAGACGCTTCCGAAGCCGACGAATCGGTCCTTGAAGCTCAGCTGGAACACACCGACCTGCTCACTCCTTCCGAACTGGAGGTGACGATTCAGGCCAATGACGCCAACTTCGTCGACGTCCTCCTCGCTCGAGCCGGAATCGCCTGAGACGTTCTTCGCCCAGCGCCGTGAAGAGGGGTCTGATCGTTTAACCCGACGCCGCAGGCGAGTCCCGTCCTGGCTGGATCAGAGTCGGCTGATTGCGGCGGTGTCGGTCCTTACTTCGAACGAAACACGATTCGGCCCGGGTTGAAACGGTGTTGCTGTTGACCGCAAAGTCATTTGACAGGCGTTCTCACGGGACTACAACTGCGCAGCATTCACCGCATTCTTTGCAGCAATGTCACTCCACGTGACCTCAGATTAAGAAGGAACATCTCATGGCAGACTGGCCGGAACCAGGCAGCAAAGCTCCCGCATTCACGCTCAAAGCCACTGACGGCAGTACAATCAAGCTGGCCGACCTGAAAGGTTCGCCCGTTGTGCTGTACTTCTATCCCAAAGATGACACTCCCGGCTGCACCAAAGAAGCGTGTGCGTTTCGAGACCGCACGAAGGAAATCGAAAAACTGGGTGCAAAGGTGATCGGCGTCAGTCCGGACGATGTCGACAGCCACCAGGCCTTCACTCAAAAGTACAAACTGACGTTTCCGTTGCTGGCCGATACGGATCACAAAGTCGCCGAAAAGTTCGGAGCGTGGCGAGAAAAAAATCGCTACGGAAAAAAGTTCATGGGCATCCAGCGGTCCACGTTCCTGATTGATGCCGATGGCA
>JAGQPY010000183.1 GCA_020426485.1 Planctomycetaceae bacterium | reverse complement strand
TTGATACCGATCTGCCAAAGCTGGTTCGCCCCGACCCTGCCTGGTTTGATCGTACCGGAATTCAAACCGAACACTGCTGAATAACGCACTGGCAGAGCCAGTGGCACACCCCGTCAGTGCCACCCAGCCGATGGGATACCTCATAGCCAGGCACGATATTTCTGCTCAGAAGGAAGCCTTCCACATTTTGTACCCGGCATACGGATCCTACGTTGGGAATCCCATTTCCGGCAATGTTCCGTTGGGATATGTCGCAGGTGTCATTGGCGGCCATGTCGTTGGACGCTGGAAGGCTCGGGACCTGGAACGGCATCCCGCAAGTCACCCCTCGCATGGGGCATCTGAACTGCAGCAGGCATCAGGGAGCAGAACCACGAACAGCCCCTCGCACGTCACGCACGCTGTCCGGCAGCAATAGATCACCAACGCCATCAGGAATTGCCGACACGGCACTTGCTGCGCCCGCAGAAAGTGCGGACGTTTAAGAAATGCAGTCGTTTTCGCTGTAACACTCTGCGTCCTTGTTCGCTTGGGAAGATATGTGGCCGGACCGTTGTTGGCCGGTCGGCTGGCTGAATCGGGTGTTGCCCGGTGAATTCAGCTACTCCATGTCTGTCCCGATCCGACTGCAGGTGCTGTGATGAAGATGCTGCATTTCCTTCCGGCGTTGTCTGTTCTGGTTGTCACTGCTGTTTCCGTTGACGCTGCCGATGATCTGTTTTCCTCAGTTCGGAACGGCAGTGCGTTCGCAAAGGATCTTGCTGACGATGCAGAAAGCAAACAGCAGAAACGTGATACTGGCAGCATTCCCCCTTCTCCTCGCCAACCGAAGTCTCTTGACGATCTTGAAGCGCTGCTGCGAGACACCAAGGCAACCGAAGTTACGGCGAACGAGGAATACCTGACCGGGATGTTTGCTCACGAAGGCTGGGAGTTTCCAGTGCTGGTGATTCTGGATTCGGAGACTCAAAACGTACACCTTTTCCTCGGGCTGAGTGTGATTGAGGACGAATCTCAGATGACGACGAGTCAGGTGTTTCGACTGCTGCAGGCCAGCCAGGAAATCGCACCGATGCAGTTCACCTACAGTGCAACTCGCAAGCGCACCGAACTGCATTCCGTGACTCCGCTGGCAGGACTGACGTCCGATGAGCTTCAGAATCGGTTGCGAACGTTAGCCACAACCGCGGATGAACAGCAGTCGTTGTGGACGCTTCCCAGGAAGTCCCCGGATTCCTCAAAGAAAGTGGCCGTCGATACACCGGCGACAAATAACACACCATCGGCACCGACTCAGACACCCAATTTCGTCGGTCGATGGACAGCAAGAGTTTCAGAAACAGAAGCGTTTGCACTGGACCTGCTGAACAGTGGCAAGTTCAAACTGGCCCATGTCTCAAACGGAAAGACAACCGTGAGCGAAGGTTCTTTCAACGCCACGGATACAACAATGCTGCTGAATGCGGAGAACCTGCGAATCTCAGGCAGTGTAAAAGTGGTTTCCGGAGATTCCTTTGAATTCCGGCCAACCGGCGCGGCTCGTTCAGTCACCTTTCGCCGTGTCGCCGGAACGTAGATCCGCCGCTGCTTCCGTCAGTCGCTTTACCAGAATGGTGGCGTAACTTCCTTTGGGAAGTCGAAACGCAAGAGTGACCTTCTGACGCCGTGGATACAGCTCATCAGTATCCACGGCGTATTTGAGTTCCGTTGGTCGAACCAGTGCCGATCGCTGCCCCCTGGAGAAAAAGGTATCGCGAGGATACTTGACTCGCACCTGCCGCAGTTCCACACCTTCTTCTCTCAGAACCTCCGAAAGCAATGCTCCGACCTCCCCTTCCGGCAGATCGATCCTGGCACTCGGCAAAGGCAGCATCGTGGCGTGCAGTTCGTTCGCCTGAGACTCTGAAAGACCATTCGGGAACACGCCGGGCCCGCTGGCAAACCGGCACCACACGACGTTTTCGGCATCCGTCTTCAACTGCAATAGTCGGCTGAGCAACCGGTTCCATAACGCCGACTGCCACGCAGACAGATACAAGCCGCGAAGGTCCACATTGATTCTGGCCAGCGCTCCACGGAAGTCCGGTGGCTTGCCCGCGTTCACCTTGTCCGAAAGGTAGGTCACAATGCTGCGGCGATGCGAACGGTCCAGAGCTTTCTGACAATCCGGCCATTGACCCCAGAGTTCTCGCAGGATCTTCTTCTGCTTCTTTTCCGAAGAAGAATCATGTTCGTGAGGATCTGCCAGGGCCAGCCACAACGCTCGTTCGTAGTCGCCTAAACACCATGATCGAGCGATCCATTCACCGGATCGTCCCAGTGAGCCGAATCGCTGATCGTCGAAATAGTTCGGCAGCCCGGTGGAAACCACCTGAGCAACCCCGCCGGAGAGTCGACGGACTTCTTCGTCCGTCATGTCCCGCAGCACGAGTGTAAACTCATTGCCGTCAAACGAGCCGGCGTTGAAGGGCTGAGAAGTCTGTCCCAGATAGCGAACCGAAAAATTCTGTTGGTCGTGCCCTCGGTGAGGACCATTTCGAATGGTCAGATACTGAGTGGTCACCGCGTGACGATCCTTCAGACCGCCGTAACTGACCTGTCGTCGATGAACCTTCCAGCGACGGCACAAAGCACTGATGGCTTCCGGTGTACCGATGGACGTTTTTGAGAGTTCATAAAGTGCGAAGGGACCACCATCACAGCGGATGGAGGCTACCTCGGTGACCCGAAAGTCTTCCGGCAGTCGGCGAAGTTTCAAAGTCCGTGTGCTCCGTTATGTACCACGACCAGCTGACCGGATTTTTCGCTGTCAGCGGACGCCTGGCACATGAAATTCCACAAATCGGTTGTCATGTGACTGGCCTTGTTCCGGACCCGCATCAAACAGAATTTCACCGGGAAAGCATTGCCGCCAACGTTGCTCTGTGTGAGGGACTTGTCAAAAGAACTCTATTCGTCGGTTCCGTTTACGGCTCGAACAGCTGCAAATGCGTTGCTGAAATGTTCGATAACTCGGCGGTCATACTCTTCGGCGTCCATTGATCGTGGCCGATTATGCTTTGCTTTGTCGACAATCCACGTGCAATCGATCTGTCCGATCAGGTCCGAAACTCTCTGAGTGACTCGCGGCGTCACATAGGAATCGCGGCGACCCGAAATCAACAACACAGGGCACTTCATTGACTCAGGTTCCTTCTCGGGATGCACGTAACGACAGCCGCGTTTCCTTTCGCTGCGACGTAATGCCTGTCGCAGAGTTTCCGCAATATGCCAGCGAGGCAATCGGGAGAAGAACCAATCAGGGACAACAAACCGTGAAAATTTGTTCAGGAATTCATTCACCAGAGTCAGCGTCGTAAAGCCGCTGTCACTGACGACGGCTGCAATCTGTGGAAATCGACATGCTGCCGCCAGTGCTGCAGCCCCACCACGGCTTACTCCGAGAAGTCCCAGCGGCAGAGTATTCAGCTGGTCGTTATTGGAGATCCACTCCAGAATGTGCCTGACGTCATCGAGTTCGTATTCGCTGACCCAGTGAATCGGAACATAACCGGGGATCGAATCGCTTTCGCCCTGGTTACGAAAATCGACCGACAACACATGAAAGCCGGCCACAACCAGTCCCTGACAGTAGGTCATGGCTGTCCAGTGTGACCCATGGAGTTCAGCCAGAAACAATATCAGTCCTCGCGCGTTCTTCTGACTGGTGCAGTTCAGACAACCACGAAGCACCAATCCGTCAGGACCGGGGACGGCAACCTTCTGTGTGCAGTCACTGCTGGTGGCCGTTGTTGACCCAAATGGCTGAACACCATCGATCAGCTTCTGAATTCGACGCGAAGCGTATTGCTGGTAACAGAAATCCGCAAGAAGAAGGATTGCGATGAGACTCAGCGGGAACCACAAAAGAATCATGCCAAAGGTTCTCGTGGCAACTGACGTGGCAGGAAGAGACTGTTCCGACCAGCCAGGATCAAACCGCTGAGTTGGTGATGATCAATGACACGTTCTGACCACCGAATCCAAAACTGTTGGAAAGACAAGCGCTGACTTTAGCTTCTCGTGCTTCGTTGGGAATGTAATCGAGGTCGCAGTCCGGGTCTGGTGTTTCGTAATTGATGGTCGGCGGCAGCACGCCATCTCGCATCGCCAGCATGCAGGTAATCGCCTCAACACTTCCGGCCGCCGCGATCAGGTGGCCCAGCATGCTCTTAATGCTGGAAACCGGCGTCTTCCATGCATGTTCACCCAGCCCACCTTTGACGGCCATGGTTTCGACCTGATCGTTCACCTTGGTGCTGGTGCCGTGAGCGTTCACATAACCGATTTGCTCCGGGTTAACTTCTGCATCGGCCAGTGCCATCTTGATACAGGCAATCGCTCCACGGCCTTCCGGGTGAATGTCCGTGATTCGATAAGCATCGGCCGTTGAACCATAGCCTTTGATTTCGCCATAAATCTGAGCCCCGCGAGCCTTCGCGTGTTCCAGTTCTTCCAGGACCACCATGCCCGCACCTTCACCCAGCACAAAACCGTCGCGATTCAGATCGAACGGACGTGATGCCCGTTGCGGATCGCTGTTATGTTCCGACAGTGCAGTGAGCAGATTGAAGCCGGTCACACCGAACTGGTGGATCATGCTGTGAGCACCTCCGGACAACATCAGATCCGCGTCGCCTCGTCGAATAATTTCCGTGGCTTCGCCGATGGCCTGGCTGGAAGCCGCACAGGCTGTCAAACAGTTCAGATTAGGTCCCTGAGCATTAAACAGGCTTGCCAGATGTGCGGCCGGCATGTTGGGCTCAAGCTCCAGTTCGAACCGCGGATTCATGGACTGCAGAAACTCGCGAGTGAACTGTTCCAGATCAACCTGGTTGTCGTGATGAGCGTTCGCCACAAGATTCATGAACTGCATGAAGTCCTGCTGGCCCTCTCCGGCTCCCAGGTAGACGCCGAAGCGTACTGGGTCAAGATTTCTGATATCCAGGACGCCCGCGTCTTTCACAGCCTGAGTCGCCGCTCCGATGGCAAATCGAATATTACGTCCGGCGTCTTTGAATCGTTCCGGATTGCTGACGATTGAATCAAAATCAAAGTTGCGAACTTCTGCCGCGAACTTCGTCGGGAAGTTCGTGGCATCAAAGTGCGTGATGGGTCCGACGCCATTGCCCCCCTCCTGCAACGCCTTCCACATCGTGGATACGTCGTTGCCCAGAGGCGTGATGCAACCGATTCCTGTCACTACAACTCGTCGTTTCATGTTTTCTACTTTCGACCACTGCAGGGTCGTCAGGACTGACGACCCTGATTCACGATGTTTTCGTGATGATGAGAGCCGGACTCCCGAATAACCAAGTCAAGGGAAGGATTCAGGACTCACCAGTTCCCGCTTTTCCGACCGTCAGGATATCCATCAGATTCATTCGAAACACAAAATTCTTTTGGTCAATTCGACTAAGCTGCGGATCATCGGACGACAGATGAACGAAGACGATCTCCGCTTCGGCAACCAATCGATCTCCCACCGTGGCAGTCACTTTGACAGACCCACCTTCATCCCGCGCGTCTTCCAGAACAGCGCTGTAAATCAACTGATCACCCGGGCAGGCCCAGCTGTGAAATTCCACCTTCGGAACTTTGGCCAGAATCACATTGTACGCAAAATCGTTCTTTTCACCGAGCAGAATGCCGCCCGTTTGTGCCATTCCCTCAATCATCAGTGAAGCGGGCATCACGGGAAAACCGGGGAAATGGTCGTGCAGATGTTCTTCCGCAAGACTCACGTTCTTGACCGCCTTTGCCGACTTGCCGGAATCAAATTCGATGAACTTATCAACCCAGTACCAACGCATTGTCTTCCTCGCACGGATAGGGCGACCGACTTCCACGAATCGATACGGGAAGTTGTCTTCGCCAAAACGCTTCTGCACATGATGCAGCAGCGTCGACTGTAGGTGCCATCGAAAATGCTGGACCAACATTCCCGATGTTATGACTCACGGTAACACCTCGAAATGATTCGGAACCTGACTGCGAGTCGCGAGCAAGCAGCCTTTCTGCGGAAAGCGAAGGCCATTGCAGGACCGCAGACGGAAGTCAGACAGAATCGAAACAAGGTGAACAGAAATCGCGACTGCAGTTGCCCCGATATGCAGCGAACCGATGATGAGGCACGCCCAACATCGGCTCGGCAGCATATTTCCTATTCTGAACGACTCAGACGCGAGACGCGATGAATCGACAGATCATGTCCACGGTAAACAGGTCAGAAATCCTGCTGACCTGAGGGTCGGCTGCAAAGCTGTCGATATCGGCATGGGGCATCTTCTCACGCAGCTGAGCGATTCCTTCCGGCGTGACCTTGCCATCCGCCACAAAGCCTGAGTCGGCAGCGGCGAGGTTTTCGGGAAAGAGTTCCCCGCGAGGAATCTTGATATCGAAGTTCTTTTCGAGCCGGAACACGATGTCCAGAAAGTCGATCGATTCAGCGCCGAGGTCACCAATCAGTGTCGCTTCCGGGGTGACTTCGTCGTCATCCAGCCCCAGAGCGTCCACGAGCGTCTCTTGAACCTTTTCAAAGATCTCTTCAGAAGATGCCATCGAAAAATGTCTCCAGTGTCAGCACATCATCAAGCTGTGCAAATGTTCATCGTCAAACCCAGCCGATTCCCTCTGCCAGACGATGACAACAGAAGGACAATCCCAGTGTTTTCCGGAGCCCCCAAGCCCCGGAAAGTCTGGAAGTCTAGACCTCCAGGTGTCAAAAATCGAGACCGGAGACCGTCAGATCGCCGAGTTCCCGCGTTTCGCTAACAATCTGTTCGGCACGAATCCGTCAGAACCGCAGACAGCCCCGAGAAAACTCGACCAATTCGAGAAACAGACCCTCGGAAAACCACGACTTCTGCTTAAGACTGCCGACCGTTGGCGCTGCCCCTGAAGTCCACCTTTCACGTTTGCCCACCGCCGCCCGAACAGCTCGCTGAAAAATCCGGGGCACTTCTTGAAAATCCGGGTGACAGGCCGAGCGATCGTTGCGAAGCCACGCAGTTTCCGTGGTTCGCGAGCTTTTGGAATGCCAGCCAAGCTGCTGGGCATAAGGCAGCGCATTGGATTCCCTGAGACAGCATTCAAGCTGACACAGAAATCTCCTGCCGATGCTCCGCCCTGAGTGAGCCGCCGTGGTTGAGGCCACCACGGCAAATCTTCATCCGCTGGAAAGACGCTGCTGATTACATCCCGCCCAGTGTCAGGCCTCCGTCGACCTTCAGAACCTGGCCTGTCACGTACGACGACGATTCCTGAGCGAAGAACAGAACGGCATTGGCGATGTCAGCGGGCTGACCAAGACGACGAGCGGGGATCTTCTTTTTGATCTCGTTGCCCGCGGCGGCCACAACGGCAACGGTCATGTCCGTTTCGATAAATCCGGGAGCTACAGCATTCGCCGTGATGTTGCGTTTGGCAACTTCAGTGGCGATACATCGAGTGAACCCTTCGACTCCACCTTTGCTGGCCGCGTAGTTGGCCTGGCCCGGATTTGAGACGTCGGCTGCGACGCTGGACATGTTGATGATGCGGCCATACTTCTGCGAAACCATCTGCCGCATCGCCGACTGGCAGAAATTGTAGACGCTGGTCAGGTTGGTATCGATCACATCCTGCCATTCCTGAGGCTCCATCTGCAGCAGCAGTTTGTCTCGAATAATCCCGGCGTTATTCACCAGAATGTCCAGAGAACCCCACGCTTCCACGACATCAGAGACGACCTTCTCTGCGGCCTCCTTTGAACGCACATCCGCCTGAATCGCCATCACATCGAAGCCCTTCTCTTTCAGGCTGTCGACAACAGCATTGGCCGCATCAGAGTTGGAATTATAGACGAAAGCGACCTTTGCTCCGTCAGCCGCCAGGGCCTCGACAATTGCTCGACCAATTCCACGGCTCCCGCCTGTCACCAACGCTGTTCGACCATCCAGACTCATCTCACAAAACTTTCATTCTGCCCAGCCGCATGGACATGGACTGGTTCAATTCACTCGGTTCAGATGTTTTCAATGCAGGTGTTCCATCAGACCTTGGACACCCGGGTGCCAAAACAGCCACCACTACTTCACGGCCCCACCATTTGACGGATGCCACTATGCCGACTCGTCAGGGCGAATCTGCTCAAACAGTTCCTTCATGGAAGCCAGCAGTCGTTCATCAGCACTTGACATGTCAGGACGTCGATCTGCCAGGTTCGTCTTGGAAAGCACCAGCTTAGCACTGACGGCTGAAAGTTCCCCCACCGTGCCTGACGCCTGAAACGTGGCGGTATCGGCATCGTTGTTTTTTAGTGTGGCGGAAATACACAAGGTCTGACCGGGCTTCAGAAAGTTGTTGAATTTCACCGCCCGCGCCTGCTTCAGCAATATGGTGCTGAACGCGAATTGGTCTGTGGCGCGGGACAACCACGCACAACTCTGAACCATGGCTTCCACCATCAACACGCCCGGCAGAACAGAGAATCCAGGAAAGTGATCCTGGAGGTACTCTTCTGCCAGCGACACGTTCTTAATGGTGGAAATCGACTTCCCCGGAGTCAGCTCCGTGATTCGATCAACAAGACAGAACTTCATGAATCGCCGCTACAAACAACAAAAAACGAACTGGCCTCAGAATGCTCATTGGCCTGAATCGGCTTAAACAATCAAGCCGGAAAGCAGTCGGGCACTATAGCCACAAATCGTCACGTCACAATCGAGTGGCAGAACTGGTTCGGGAGAAATGGATAGCCTGAATTCCACCGTTGGTAGCGAACGTGTCAATTTCATGCATCAATCCGAAGGCGATCGACTTCGTATCGCTTCAAACCATCGTATCCCGTGAATTCCGCTGGCATCTCCTCATTGCTCGGATAGATTGAAAACTCATTGCAGGCAGCCCAGACCACTCAGACGACAGATCTTTTGTGTGGCTAAATGTCACCAGCAATTTTCTTTTTTATCTAAAATCTGTTGTTTGCCTAAATTACCCCTTGTTATATTCGCGATGTATTTAGCGTGGCGGTGGTCAGCATACGGAAGCTGTGTTTGAAGAACCGGTTTGGTCTGTCGGTTCTGTCGATTCGAGCGGTTTTCTCGGAAATTTGTTCCACCCTGGGATCTGTTGTTGTGTGCACGGGGGGCGTTCTCCGTGACAGTTCAAAAAGTCTGAATCAATGGTGATTCGAAGGAGGAGTTGAACGAACATGCGTTGTGTTCTGTCACTCGCAGCAGCAGTCCTGATGGCTGCTTCTGCTCAAGCTGGTGGCTGCTTCGGCGGCAAGGTCAGCTCTTGTTGCTCCGCTCCTTGTGCCTCAAGCTGTAGCCCATGTGGCGCCAGCTGTTGTGGTTCAAGTTGCGGTTCATGTGGGTCTTCCTGTGGAAGCTCATGCGGCCAGAGTTGTGGAACGTGGGAAACTGTTGAAAAGACAGTGATGTGCCCACAGATGGTTACGGAATCCCGAACCATCACGGTAAATGTTCCTGTTCAGGAACAGCGTCAAGGCACCCGAACTGTTTGTCGAACAGTTCAGGAGCAGGTTGAGCAGCCTTACACTGTCTGTGTTCCTTATCAGGAACAGTGTCAGGGTACTCGAACTGTTTGCCGAACGATCATGGAGCAGAAGGAAGTTCCTTACACTGTGTGCGTTCCTTACCAGGAGCAGTGCCAGGGTACTCGAACTGTCTGCCGAACGGTTCAGGTTCAGAAGACCCGAACAGTTTGTGTTGACGAAGGTCATTGGGAAGAGCAGGCTTGCGGCGGATGCAGCTCTTGCGGATCAGCTTGTGGCGGTTGCTGTGCTTCAGCATGCTGCGGCGGATGCGGTGGATGCTGCGGTGCTGTAGCTTCCTGCTGCCCACAGCCTTGCTGCACAAAGCGAGTCTGGGTTTCCAACATGGTTCAGAAGGAAGTTCCTTACACCTGCTGCGAGCAGGTTCAGGAGCAGGTTCCTTACACCTACTGCGTGACCAAGTACCGTCACGAACAGCGTACCCGAACGGTTTGCTGCCCACGTCAGGTTCAGGAGCAGGTTCCTTACACCTACTGTGTAACGAAGCACCGTCACGAACAGCGTACCCGAACGGTCTGCTGCCCACGACAGGTTCAGGAACAGGTTCCTTACACCTACTGTGTCA
>JAGQPY010000182.1 GCA_020426485.1 Planctomycetaceae bacterium | reverse complement strand
AGGCCATCCCAGTTCGATAATCGCGCTCAGAACGCGGTTGGAATCAAACGCCGGATCCAGCTCCAGATCCACTTCCCCGTCACCGGCAAACTCCGGCACCTCCGCCTTCAGAATCCCCTCCACTGCGGAAAGTCTTTCCAGCAGGTCTTCTGATGGATTCTGCAGCTTCAGGCTGAACCTTGCCGCGGAATCGTCGGCATTCAGCAGTGCATCCATGGGACCGCTGAAGCGAACCTGCCCACGGTCAATAATCGTGACGCTGTCGCACAGTTCCGCCAGTTCACTCAGAATGTGAGAACTGATGAAAATCGTCTTTCCCATCCGCCGCAGTTCGCGAAGGATTTCCATCAGCTCAATTCTGGCACGGGGATCAAGTCCGCTGGCGGGCTCATCCAGCAGCAGCAGATCCGGATCGTGAACAAGAACCCGAGCCAGACTGACGCGCTGCTGCATCCCGCGAGACAGTCCGCTGATCAGATCGTTCCGACGACCGTCCATATCCGTCAACGTCAGCACATCATTGATCACCGGATCGCGCTGAGCAGTGCTGAGTCCATAAGCCGCCGCAAAGAAATCCAGGTATTCAAAGACCGTCATCTGACGATACATACTGAAGTGGTCGGGCATGAAACCGATTCGCTTTCGAACGGCGATCGGATCTGACTTCACGCTGTGCCCGAAGACCTGAACTTCGCCCCAGTTGGGCTTCAGCAGCGTACAGATGACCTTCAGAGTTGTTGTCTTACCCGCACCGTTGGGGCCAACAAAACCGTGCAGCGTCTGAGGCATGACGGCGAATGACACATGATTCAGCGCCTGATGGCCCTTGAAGGCATGTGTCAGTTCGTTGACAGCAATGGCAGGAACCGTGTTGGCATCGTATTTGGGAGGCATAGGAGAACAACTGTTGTGGAGGACACGTTGGCGCTGAGGGAGGTCACGGAACCGGAACAAACCGCCGGCGGCTGAGGTCTCCGGAAATTCGAAAGATGCTGTTCAGCGACGGCTTTGATCGCCGTCCACAAAAATGTCTTTGACAAACAGGATTCGACCGGATCGACGAATGTCCGGATCGACGCTGGTACCGATGTCGAATCCTTCGGGCACAGGTGTGTAAACAAACAACCGAATTCGGTCACCTGGTAAGTCGAAATCCACAGGATGAATGACGAGATCATCCAGCAGACTGCGACGAAAAAGCTGTGGTTGTGACTCATCAAAGAAGATCTCCGTCTCCGTACGAGTTTCGGCCTTCTTCTTTTGGGTCCACGGACTGGTGTAGTCAAAGTCAGAAAACGGGTGGCAGTATTCCGCCAGATGTCGTTTGGCCCCGAACAGACTCAAAGTCTGCTGTTCTGAATCAAATCGAAGCGTGTACAGTCGACGCCCGACCAGCAATGTATATTCGGCCTCATCACTTGCAGGGAACCCCGCCCCGACCTGTAGCCTCAGCTGCACCAATCCGGATTCCTGATTGCTGAATTCCTGCAGACGAACTTTCCAGTCCGCCGCCGGAACTCTGCGCCGGGACATGAAGGTGTGCGCAGAATACGGAGGAATCTGCATTTGCAGCTGACCACTGTTTCCGGCCGTGATCTGCACGTCAACATGGTCCATGCCTTCGCCCGTGGAATGCACAGACTGCTGATCCGGACTTCCGACCTGATACTGATCTCCCGTGACAACAAACAGACTGCTCCACTGCAGAACGTTCCAGTGAGTGGCATCTTCCGCTCGAGCAATGGCCAGACACTGCAGAGTGGTGTTTTCACCGTAGCCACGTCTTCCGATCATCAAAAAGATCAGGCTGAATACGACGGACAAACCTGCGATTGCCCCATACGTCGTCAGGAAGTGAAGATCGTTGCGTTTGGAGATCAGAAAACAACCCGGATAGATCAAACCGATGTACAGCAACCCCAGCAGGAAGATGAGCCACCAGGCATGTTCCGGCATGGTGAGTTCGCGCATTTCACGAAACAGCGATTCATCCTGAGTGGAGGGCTCTGTATCAACAAACTGCCCCAGATAGCTGCCGCTGGCCTCCGCCTTCTCTTTAAGCATCTTTTCGAATGCGTCGTCGTCTTCATCCCGCATCTTCAATTGAACAAGCTGGCTGACAAGGCCGGACGTCAGCTCGTTTCGCTGAATCGGCCGACGGCTGACGATACCGCTGCCGATCGCAAAACGATTGAGTGGCTGGTTCAGGTCGCCGAGTTCTCCGCTGAACTGAGGGAATTCGCCCCGACGATTCTGCAGCAGAATCAGATTCCCCCCGTGTCGCAGCCATGACAGAAATGCCTGTTGCCGAGGAGCTTCCCAGTCCGGGACATGGTCGAGAAAAACTGTGTGAAGTCCGAAGGTGACGGTCGCATAAGGAGGAAACAGGTTCTCCGTCATGTGCTTGACGGTCCGAGGTTCCGGGGTGTAGTCGCCATCTTCATCCAGAATCACCACAGCGGGTTCGAAGCCGCCCGTGGCTTCGGAATCTGTCTGAAAGATCGATCGGCTTTGGCTGACTTCCGCGATCGTATGCTCACCGATCCGCAATCGCCACTGACTTTGCCAGGCGGAACCGATGTACGGATAAAACTGCACCCACCGACGACCCGTTGGCGAAATGAAGACAGGCTGAACGTAGCTGCCCCCACTGACACTGCCCAGTCCCTGCAGGTGTTCAAGAACGATTTCGCCATCGATGGCTTCGTCGGTTTGATTGTCCAGCAGCACCGACAGAGGATTAAACTGTCCCGGGACGACTCGCCCGTGAAACCCCCAGACATGATCAACCAGCTTCAGGCTTCGAGTATTCTGCTGCGCCTGAGCAAACGTCATTGCCAGGGTGAACATGACCACAATCGAAAGAACCCGGATCGCAGAACGGCCGTCAAAAAACCTGAATGATCGCGGCTCGGACAGCAATTTCCTTGCTTTTACCACGGCCGAGTCCATCACCTGGATGGAGCTGCTCACCATCATGATGGAACCTCCGCGGCAGTGATGTCCGTCAGATCAGACGTTGAGCTTCTGGCCACATTGTGGGTTTCTTCCGGTTGCTCCATGCGACCAAGCAGTTGAGGACAGCGAGCACTCACCCAGCCGGAGATTCCCGCCAGCGCCAAGCTGTAGACGGTGACGGCGGCAGCCATCCACAGCAGATTGCGATTGCCGACGTCTTCACTTCGCCGCCCGTAGCGGTCCTGTCGATAGTGCTCCGACAAGAACTGTTCTGTTGCCAACACAGGACTCACGGGCGACAGAGTACAGATGGCTTCTTCCCAGACAGGCCCCGGCCGAAGTGCAGCGTTCGCCACCAGCGGCAGAGTCGTCCACAGCACGATGACTCCGATCGATGCAAGAACGGCTTTGGTCTGTGTATGAATCTTCAAACCAATTCCTGCCGACAGCCAGGCCATCAGATTCAGCAGCAGAAAAACGTTCACAATGCTGACGGAAATGTACAGCAGCGGGCGCAGCAGGATCAGCCCGAAACTGGTGAAGTATCGAAGTTCGAAGTGCATCAGAAAGTGGGTGAAGTTCACCGTCAGTACCGGTATGGCCAGCACCAGAATCAGGCGTTTCATGCCCGAGATTTTCTGACGAAGCATTTCAACGGCCGTCATCGGTGTCGCCAGCAGCGGAGCAAGCGTTTCGCGCGAACGTTCTGAACTGAACAACGTCGCTCCCTTCACCGCCGTTACCATCACCGCCAATGTCCAGATCAGCGCTTCGAGGGCGAACAGTCCATCAAACGCGCTGCGGGCAGACAGCGTGGCAGCAGCCAGACAGATGAACAGAGTCGGCCCTTCCAGAAACACGAGCACTCGAAACAGGTATCGAGCTTTCCCCAGCGACTTCTTGTAGCGTTCGCGCCAGGCGACAGGATCGTTGTCAGGCAACGGCGTGTGATCAGCGATCAGCACGATGCCTCCTGTTGTGTGGTCGTTCAACGCGACAAAGAACTGGTCAACCACTCGAAAGACCTTCAGCAGGGCGGACGAGTGAGATACAAACGCTCGGGGCACCAGCACCAGTCGAGCCGTGAACAGAAGGACCGCCGTCAGCATCAGGGAAGGGATGGTCCGAGACATGATGGTGACCAGAGGCACAACAACTTCCATCCATGCCTGCTCGCCCACGATCAATGACAATGGACGAGTCACGTCGGCAATCAACGGAGAGATCATGTTGGCAGATGCGCGGCTCATTGCCCCGCCGCCCATGCTGAACGTCTGGTACCAGATGGCGGACGGCAACAACGTGACCAGACCCAGACTGAGTGTCAGAATCGCCAATACGGTCATGCAGGCATAGGAGGCGATGAATGCGGCCACGGTTGACGGAAACCAGGCGGAACACAGGATCGCAACACTGGCGACCAGCAATGATTCACAAAGCAACAGCCACAGCGTGCCCATAAGCAGGCTCGTGTCGACACCGCCCAGTGTGAAAACGTGAGCAAGAATGGGAAACGTCAGCAGTATCAACGTCAGCATCGGAACAAGGCGACTGAAACATTTTTCAATGATGATGGTGCCGGGCGACAAACGGGTCAGCAACAAAGTACCGATGGTGTTGCTTTCCTTTTCTGAAGTGATCGACGCACAGGCCAGAGCGGGCATCAGCAGCTGAATGGTGAAGAAGAGCAGGGGAATGATGCGAACAAAGATGTCACCACCGATTCCCAGAAACTGCATCGGCCCGACCATGCCTCGCCCCGCCGGTCCCAGTTGCCGCGCCGACATTTCGCTGTTGTAGGCAATAAAGACCGACAACAGGATGATGATGGCACCCGCGACACGAACAAAGTACGTTCGGCGACGATTGGCCAGCTCCGTGAGTTCACGGCGAAGCAGTGGGAGTTCGGGCAGCACACTCATGCCGTCTTGCCTTCCGTAAGTTTCATGAAGGCAGTCTCCATGTCCATTGCTTCCGGCTGAAACATGGTGATGCGTGCCTTCACTTCCACCAGAGCCTGATGGAAATCTCCCACGGACAGTTCATCTTCCCGCAGTCGAATGGCCCAGCGATCGACCTGAGTTTCCACAGAATCGACACCGGTGATCCCCCGAACGCGTTCTTCCAGATCTGCGGAGGGATTCTCCAGTCGCAGATGGATGACTCGCTTCAGATGCAGCTGTCGGAAGATGTCATTCAATGATCCCTGTGCAACCATTTCGCCGGTTTCGATAATCCCGATGCGAGTACACAACTGGCTGAGTTCGTGCAGAATGTGGCTGCTGATCAGAATAGTCTTTCCCATTTCCTTCAGGGCTTTCAGCAGTTCTCGAACTTCAATGCGAGCCCGCGGGTCCAAACCACTGGCCGGTTCATCCAGAAGCAGCAGGTCGGGGTCATGCAACAGAACTCGTGCCAGCGCCAGTCGTTGTTTCATCCCGCGGGACAGACCATCAACCGGCGAATTCGCCTTGTGCGTCAGGTCCGTCAGAGCAAGGACGTCGTCAATAATGCCCTTTCGTTTATGAGTCGGCAGTTTGTAGGCCGCGGCGAAGAAGTGCAGATATTCCAGAGCCGTCAGGTCTTCGTAAACGCCGAAGAAGTCTGGCATGTAGCCGATCTTTTCCCGCACGCGCTGTGGTTGGCTCAACACATCCAGACCGCAGACCATTGCCATGCCTCGAAAGTTGGGCTGCAGAGTTGCCAGAACACGAATGGTGGACGACTTACCGGCTCCGTTCGGACCAATGAAGCCGAAGACTTCACCTTTCGGAATATCCAGCGAGATCCCTTTAACAGCTTCAAACTTGCCGTAGGAAACTCGCAGGTCACGAATACAGACAGCCGGTGTGGTCATGAGAATGATTCCTCAGAGGTCAGATTTTGTCTGATCCGCGTTATACAGTTTTCGGTAGACCTGAAAATGACCGTCTGTCTCTGTCAGGACAACCAGCAGCCACTGAGAATCATCAGTGGGATCCAGCAGCGGCAGGTCTTCCATGGACGCCGAACCCTGAGGTGACACCTGCGAAACCAGGCTCAGATAATTCCGGGTGCCCGTGACCACTGACGCCTGAACGACTCCGTACCCAATCAAACCGTCCTGCGGAGTGGCCACGTTCCTCTGCTGCCACTGGTCCATTTCAGTCCAGCCTCGCCCCTCACGCAAAGCACCCTGTGAAAAAAAGGCTCCCTGCGGAAAGACGCTGATCCGTTCACCGCAGTGGAGCACCAGCGCATCCACTTCCTGAACGGATTGGCCAACCGCCTTTGTCAGCAACTGCGCCAGCTTTTCTCGCCCGGCATTGGTCATGACCAGCGTCGAGTCGTTCCAGGGAACAGCCGGAAGCACGGCATCCTCCGGAGCAAGTGACATGGTGCGAATCATCTGCGGTTCCCATTGCCGAACCTGTCGATCCGTTTCGTAGGTTTGTGGAAACCGTCCGCGGTATCGAATGCCGGAACCAATCGACCGAGGCTGCTGTTGTCCCATGTTGCCACCGTACATCGGCTGAGTCGCGAGCAACGTTCGGGCAGGAACGGTGAAGGCTTCCTGCTGCTGCTCCTTCACCACAGCCTGTGCGGAGTAAAAGTGCATCTCCAGAGTCGTCTGACGAACTGCTCTGCCGTCACCAATGACATCAATCATCGTGACAGAACTTCCCGTGTCCGTGCTGGACATGTACCGGTGAGCCACCCACAGAGTCACGCCGGTGAAGATTGCCGTCGTGACGGGAAACAGAATCCATGTGTATTTTCGAGCCCGAAAGTATCCGAGGACCAGATAGTCGAACGGACCGATCGCCACCACATAGGCAATCAGCAACAGAGCAATGATGGACGTGGGAACCATCTTCACTCCACGCGGCATCAGAGCGGTTTCGCAGATCGTGGAGAACGGATTTGGCTGAGGCTGGAGTTCAGGATTAAGGCCCACAAACTGAGCAAGCTGCTCACGGTCATTGTACCGATTGTATGCATATCGATTGTGTCCCTGCTGGCCCTGAACATACAGACCACGCTCATCAGACACGATGGAAAGTCCTTGCTGCTGAAGCGCGTCGTCCAGTGATACCACTATCAATCGTTCTCCCTGCCAGACCGGCGAGTCACGATGAACCTTCCACAGATGAGCGACCACGGTGCCCATGTCGGCAGCAGACAGATCCCGTTGAAAAGATTCCGAAGGCATCAGCAGTGTCACTCTGCCCAGACCAGCGTATCGATTGATCCATGGAACGCTCTGCCCTCCGATCACCAGAAGCTCACCTTCGTCGGTGAGGCTCAAATGGAGGTTCGGATCTCCTTCGTGTTCGAACAGAGTCTGCAGAAACTGCAGATGCGTTCCGTTTAATCGATCATGGTGTGGAACCACACACAGACTGCCACCCGCCTGAACCCACGTCGTCAGAGCCTTCATCTGTCGATCATCCAGCCGACCGAGTGCTCGATCTGCCAGCAGAACCAAATCAAAGGCACACAGGTACAGCGGGTCTTCCGGCAACTCCAAAGCATCCCAGCTGACGGTGTAGTTCTGAATCCGTTGCGAATCCATAAACTGACGTTGCCCGGACGCGGGTTGAGCGGTTTCGCCCACTTTTGGTGTGTAGTTGTCCAGTGACAGTGCGTTGTTCAGAAACAATCGGTTCGCAGACGGCTTCAGAAAATCGCTGTCACCGGAACACGAACAAATCAGATTGGCTCGTTCGTACAGACCGATGGTCAGCAGCTCATGAGGTTCCGGAGGATCCAGCAGATCCGGGTCTGCCGTCAGCGGAATCCGTTTTTCGGCCGTTTCAAACCAGGCAACGATCAGATACTGCTGATTGTAAGAATGTTCCAACGGCGGCAGGATGGTGTTGAAAAAGAAGTCCGTTCCCTGCAACACAATCCCGTCATAACGAATGCTGGCCATCAGGTCGTCGGCCGAATAGACGCTGTTGTAGATTTCCAGCAGCAGGTCGCCTTCCAGAATCTGCGACTGGTTGTATTCCAGTTTGATCTGCAGCGGAATCGGGCTGCCGGAACGACCGCGAATCGACAACGGTTCCAGACGCATGCGCACAGGAAGCTTCTGCCGCACATCCTGAGCACTCACGCGTGGCATTTCAGCACCGGCAACGACCAGGCCGAAGAACAACGGCAGCCACAGAATTCTGAGTGCTTGTGGTTGAAGTCTGATTGACATCATGCGACCAGCCTTGTCTTCATTCGCTGGAAGTACCACCATTCGATCAGCAGAAACACGAAGGCCAGCAGGGCGAGCGACCACCAAAGATGCAGATCCGCTTCAATCATCTCGGTTTCCTCGGTGGTCACCTTCAGTTCCGAAAACTGCAGCTCGTCCACGGACCTCAGAGATGTCTCCAGCGGACTTAAGAGCCCGGTTCCAATGGACGTCACCAGTTCGTCGCCATCGGTCACGTCGTAGCGTCCGACTTCGTCCGCCGTGATGCCCAGCAACGTTCCGTTGGCATTCGAACTGGCCGTTCGACGGTGACCGCCGGGGCCCGTGATTGTGTATTCGCGATCGGCCTGCAGATTCAGCGGCGGCAGAACACCTGTCGGAGCGGCCGCAACTTCTGACAACGATGCTCGCTGCATGGCAGCTTCCAGAACATTGGACACCAGAATCGGAAACGCGACACGATAAGGCAGCGTTGAACGATCCGTGTGAAACAGAAACCAGAATTCGGTTTCCAGTCCCAGTCGCCGCTGCAACATCAACGGGCCGGCACCTCCGTGGATCAGGACCTCAAAGCCGCGTTCTTCCAGTTTCTTCGTGTTGGCACCTTCAGCAAGGCGAGGCTGCTGAGCGATCTGGACGTCTCGAAGCCGCACATGCTGCAGCAGCGGAGCCGTGTTGACCCATTCAACAATCTCGACGGGTTCCGATCCGGAATCGTCGACCGAAATCAGGTCCTTCAATTCTTCGGGAACCAGCCCGACGTACACAATGATGGGAGCGTCGATGTCCTGCAGGTCGGTAGAATCGCTGATTATCAGATCGTATTCCGGCAGTGACGGACTGGCAGCGGAATCCAGATCCACATCACCCTGCACAGTGAAGGCATGTTGCCACGAATACAGTTCCGGTGACGTCCGAATCCTTAACGGCCGAGTCTTGGGCAGTGTCAGCCAGACCGAATTGTCCACACTGAGTGCGTCAAAGCCGGTGGGAGCTAACGTGGCCTGCAGCAGCGCGGCGTCGGTTCCGTCGACGGAGAATACAACACGTTCAGAGTTTTCTGATGTTGCCGAAATTGTTTCGCGGCCGATGGGCAGTCCGTTCTTCGTCAGCGTCAGTTCACCGTAAGATGGCTCCGTGGTCGAACCGGCCACGCGAACAAAAACATCCCAGCGATCACGACCGCTGCGGCGAGCATTCATTTCTGTGATGCCCAGATTGTCGCCACCTGTATCGACTCGCTGAACATCCAGTCGAAACGGCAATTCGAAGTCGACCTGCTCACGGAGATTTCCGTCCGTGATCACCACCACTCGATCAACGGGCGATGTTCGAGTGAACGCGTCCGCCATGCGCAGAACTTCATCCAGCTGACTCGGTCGATGCGTCGGCTGAATCTGATCCAGCGCTTTCAAAAGCATCTGTTGATCGTCGGTGAATTCGGTCAGACGCTTGCCGGTGGTTGAAAATTCAAACAGAGCAATCTTGCCCTGACCTCGCAGGTTTTCGATCATGGCTCGGGCCTGTTCCTTTGCCAGATCCAGTCGAGTCTGATTGGAATCCGCTGTTCGTGACGACATGCTGGCCGAACAGTCAATGAGCACCGGAACATGCTCGGCTGTCTCCGGACCGGCGCTCAGGAAGGGCTGCATCAACGCCAGCACGATCAGGCACAACAGAATCAGCTGCAGCAACAGCAGCAGATTCCGGCGAAACTTCTGAAACGGCGAATTCACTCGCTGATCATTCACCACCGACTGCCACAATGCCAGCGAAGGGATTTCGACACGAGGGCGTTTCAGTTTCAGAAAGTACAGAATCACTAACGGAATCAGCGACAGAAAGAACCACGCTCCGAAGGGAAAACTGAAGCCGGGCCAACTCATCGCTGCACCCAGCCCTGTCGACTCAGTGTGTCGAACAAAATGCTTTCCAAAGGAGTCGACGAATTCACGGATGCGAACCGTCCGCTGCGACTGCGGCACTGTTGATGCAGAGTCTGTTCGTGCCAGATGCGGTGATCCTGATACAGA
>JAGQPY010000181.1 GCA_020426485.1 Planctomycetaceae bacterium | reverse complement strand
CTTCGGCGCGGACGGAAGCTTCATTCATTCGCACGCCAGCGATTTGACGACAGGTTCGGCGGAGTGTGCCCAAAGTTTGAGTATCTGACACTACATTCTGGGGATGCGACTGCCGAACGATGATTTCTTACTCCTGAAGCTGCTGCACGCTGTAGTCGATCTGTGCGATGTGAGGTGGTAACAGTTTCAGGGACGCCCGAGTCTCTTATTCTGTGTGCCTGGCAGGGGGCGGAATGGCTCACAAGAAGACAGTGTCATCCAGGGACGGTCGTCGGCACTACGCCGATGAATTCAGAGAAGACTCACAGTGCAGACGCCTCTGCAAAAGCGGGCGGATAAACTGCCCGAGAGAACAATCCAAAAAGCGAATGTCGTGGCGACGTTGTAACACAGACTCACGAAAACCAGCCTTCGCATTTAGAGCTGACAAAGTTGTCTTAGAACCGCTAACAAAACCTAAAAGATCCGCTACTCTTAGGTTCTGTTAGGCGGGTCTTAGTAGAGTACGCGGACTTCAGCGCGAAACACGTCGTCATACCATCGCGTGCCGGTCAGCGAACGACCATATCCGACGTATAACGACCGACCTGGTGTGCCGGATCGAGTGGCTCTGCCGAAACCAATTCGGGCGCCGAGCTTGAGGTTTACGATTGTGGTTTCCGTGTCCCTGGGCCCTGTGGCCACATCCAGGCCTCGCCCATTCAACATTGACCAGCCCACAGCTTCTGCGACGGGAGAAATCTGTGCATGATCACCGTCGTACATCAGATGACTAATTCCGACTCCATAACGCAATACGTTTGCCGGCCAGTTGTCCGTGCCGCCGATGGGAATGAAATCACGCAACTCGGTTTCTAACGTTGTTCTTTCTGACAGACGCCGAAGATACAACACGGCAGGTTCGAGGCTGATATGTTCGTTACCCAGGCCGCGACTTCCATCGCCCGTTGGAAGATACGTGCGGAACTGAAACGTCAGGTTCTGCTGGGTGTCATCATACAAGGAAACCTTCACACCGGCATTGATGTCAGAAATCCCACCCGCGTTTCTGTTGACTGTCGGATTAACCACGCGAAACGGAAGTTCTGCGAAAACAGAAAAGAGGTTCTCTGCCAGCACATGTTCGAAGTGCAGACGAAATTCCTGATAGTCGACGTTTGTTTCTGCCAGCGGTGGACCAGGTGCATTCGGGAGACAGCCGCATTTGGGGTAGAAGAACTCACCCCAGTCAGGAATGGTATTTCCGTACGCAGCGTCATACCGAAACCTCGCCTGATTGCGCAGAGGCGCTGAGTCAATGTAGCCGACGTTCGTGCCGTCACCTGACAGCTGAGCCTTCGCTGTCGATGGCAATAGGTTCACGCACCAAAAGAAGAGCAATATCTTTGCGATTGGGCCACGGTTCATTTCATCTTCCTTCGGAGTGGTGGTTTCTGCCGGTATTCGTTTATTGACAGTACCCCTTGAGTTGTCATCGGACGTTTGTACCAGTGAGTCCGCCGCGACATTTCCGAACACTTAAACTCTGCGCATTCTACCGGAGTGTGAGGTTACTCTGATTGAGTAAAGAAGACCGGTTGGAAGCCGATGTACTGCGGGTCGTCGTTTTCCGCTTCACATCCCACCGCAGTAACCCAGCGGCGATTTACATTCGATACGATTAGGTTGTGCCGGGCTTGCGAGAATTTCGGAGCACATAGTTCGCGGCGAGCGACTTCCGTTTACGAAGCTCGTCTTTTCCGAGCGTACGGTCGAGTTACGGCTTCGGAGTTTTCGAAATTTGCTTTAGAGGGTTACTTTTACCAAGAGATTGCATGCAGCGGCTAAAGTCTGAGCGATCGTGCAGCACATCATACGGCGCATCCGCCAGCGCACGAAAGGGTGAGATTTCCGGTGTGAGCGACGGTGCAACGAAGACCTCAACGGCTTTCTCAATATGCCGCATGGCTTCGTCTTTTTGCCGGACAGTCACGACATCTCCGGTTAACAGCAGTGACGCCAGATAAACGTGGTGATCCTTAAGCAATCGCCAGTACGCTTGGGGGTTTTTCGTCCACGCCTGTGACTGATAAACAATGGCGTTTTCGACGTATGAAATCGCGAGGTCCGGTTCACCGCTTTCCCACGCGATTGCCCCCAGTCCTCCGAGGACTCTTCCGAGTTCACTTTTGTACCGAGCCGTGTCCGGATATTTTTCGACCAGCTGAAGCGCCAGATCACGTGCCGATTCAAGCATGCTTTTCGCTTTGGCCAGTTCACCGTTCAGTCCGTAGAAGACGCCCAGATTGTTCAGGCATAAGACGTGCCGCAGGCGGTAAAGTGGCAACGACGGCAGATCTGCAAATCTCTGGCTGGATTGCAGCAGCAGATTTTCAGCCTGTTCTTTCTCGTTAAGCTTAACACCCAGAGTGTAGCCCCAGTTGTTTTCGCAAATCGCGAGCAGAAACGAATATCGTGGAATTTTGGGGTGGTCATCTATCAACTGTTTTAAAGCGGAAGCTGCCTTCTCATACGCAGTCACCGCATCGACAGGGTTTGCGTCGTTTTGGTACAGATGTCCGAGGTTGACTAACGTTCTCGCGTGATCCATCAGGTAGTCGGGATTGCCTGAATCATCATGAACCAGTTTGTGGAGAATTTGACTGGCTGCTTCGTAGTGTTGCCGAGCGCTCGCGCGATCGTCGGTATTAAACAACAGAATCCCGTAGTTGTTGTGTGTTCGAGACAGCTCGAGACGATAGTCCGGAACGTCTGGAGCCCGATCGACAAGGTCCTGCTGAAGCTCCATTGCCTGTTGATATGCAGATTTTGCTTCGACCGTATTGTCAGTGGTGCGCAGTAATTCCCCCAGATAGTCCATGGCGATACCTGCTCGATAGCGATGCCGCAGCTCAAGCGGAAGGGCCTGATCCAATGCCAACAGCCTGTCGATTGCAACGCGAAACGAAGTTTCCGCAAGCTGTGGCTGGTCCAAATAGCGATACGCCTGGGCAACATGAAACTGAGCGACCGCAGCGCGATGCAGCCTGTGCCCATCTGTATGTTGTTCAGGCAAAAACTTTCTGTATTCCGCCAGCGCGGATTCGAATTCATCCAGAGCTTTCCGCAGACTGCTACCGGTTGTTTTCGTGAGCTCCGGGTAATCGGCCAGAAAGTTGTCTCCTGCGGAGTACTGTTGTTCGACCTGAATGATCTCGTCATCAAGTCGTTCCTGAGCGGCCTGTAACCGCTGCTCGGCGCCGACCGAAGCCTCAGCTTGCTGTGTTCGCATTCTGATGCCCGACACAACGGCAACAGACATCAGCATAGCTACGATCAACAGCAGACCAGCCACGACACGATTTCGCTGACACCATCTCCACACTCGCACGGCCGGGCCGGTTCGGCGTGCAATGATGGGATAATGGTTTAGAAATCGCCAAAGATCCTCTGAAAGCAGATCCGCAGACTGGTATCGACGCTCCGGTGCCTTCTCCAAACAGTTAAGACAGATAGTTTCCAGATCGCGGGGAGTGCCAGGTACAATGGTGCTGGGTAGCCGAGGAGAATCTTCAATAACCTGACGCAAGGTCTCGTGAAGTGATCCACCGACAAACGGAGGTTGTCCGGTCAGAAGGCAGTACAAAACAGCTCCCAGCGAATACACGTCAGCCAGCGGCCCGACATCATCCGTCCTGCCCGCGGCCTGCTCCGGCGGCATATAACCTGGCGTCCCCATGACGGCGCCGGTCTGGGTGAGACCGCTGTTACCTTCAACGCGTTTGGCCAGACCGAAGTCTGTCACTTTGGGTTCACCTGCCGCGTTCAGCAATACATTCGATGGTTTCAGATCACGATGAATGACTCCATGCTGATGCGCATAAGCCACAGCAGTCGCGATTTTTCGTGTCAGTTCGGCTGCTTCAAGAGGCGCCAGTGGACCGTTCTTGACGCGGTCTCCCAGACTCTGCCCTTCGACAAATCCCATTGAAAAATAATGCTGGCCGTCATGCTCACCGATCTCATAAATCGGGACGATTCCGGGATGGTCAAGATTTCCTGCCGCTTCGGCTTCGGCCTGAAATCGTTGTATCTCTTCGGTGTCAGCAAGTCCGCCGGCAAGAATCATCTTCAACGCAACAATTCTGTTCAGCCTGATCTGGCGCGCCTTAAAGACCACGCCCATTCCGCCACGCGCGATTTCGTTCAGCAGTTCGTAGTCGCCAAAACAGCGAAGGCGATCGCTGATTTTGCTTTCAGAAGATTGAACACCGCTGCTAATCACGGTCTTTTCGGCGGCATCGGGGCGTTGTCCCGGAGCAGTGGACGGAACTGTCGTGACATCCATCCGGCTGGCGGTCGTGTCGTGTTCAGGCGCTGACGTCGAAGACGAAACGGGAATTGTGGCCTGATCGAAACTCGCGAAAACAACGTCAATTTCAGATGAATACTCAGGAAACCGCCTGTGGTATTCATCGGGCTGCGGATCTTCTCCCGATTTCCTTCGCCACGATAATTCGATACTCAGCAATTCCTTCAGATCCGATCGTTGCTGCACATTGTCAGTGTCGCCCAACCAGTCATCTATGACTGGACGGTCACCGCGTCGCCATGCAGCTTCGAAGGACTCCAGAATTTCTGCCATGTGTCTCTCAACCAGGACAACACTGCTTCGATCAGAATCGCAGTCGAATACGACCTTCGACTTCATTAGTGATCCTGTTGTCGACGGCTGTCCATTTCTTAAGAGTCAATATTTGGGGTCGTCGGGGATTATAGAACATTAAAACTCAACTGCTGCTAAACGCCTGCTCACTTCAGATCTGAATTAATACAGACTCGTATGCACTATTACAGCACTCAAAGAGAGAGTGCATGTCTCTACGATTCGTCCATGAGAACCGCAAACCCTGCCGGATCTGACATCAGTGCGTCCAGAGTCTCCATTGTGGTGGGATGAACGTTCACTCTTTCCGCTTTCAGCTCGGCAGTCAGAGATCCCTCTTCCGCGTCACGCCTGATTGCTGGTGCTGTCCTTGAACCATGCGTCGCATTTTCATCATGACCGCCCTGTGCGAGTTCAAGTTCGGCAGGCAATGATGTCAAACTGATTTCCAGAGGGTTCAGATCCTGCACAACAGCAACTGTAAAGTCAAACTTTCGACTCCAGTGACCGGAAGTGAACAGGTTTGTGCTGTCGATGGCCTTGATCCAGGCGCGATAATTCCCGGAAGGTAGCGGCGTTTCGGCAACAAACGTAGTCCCGTCGACGATGTGATCTTCTCGAATCACGACCGCACCGGAATCTACATTTTCGACATGGAGAATGTATCGAGCCGCGCCAGAGACCGCGTTCCACGAAATTGCCGTTGCCGTCGCCGCAACGATGCTTGTTCGCCCACCAATGCTGGTGACTCCGGCATCGCTCCAGCCGCGATACCCGATTGAATTCGCAGCACGAATCCACCAGCGAATGCCGCCTTCCGGAAGGTCTGTTGGCGATGTCCAACTGGTTTCACTTGCTGTGATATCGGAAATGACCAGATTTCCGTTGACACCAAACGACTTGTCTGTGCTGCGAATATACAACTCGTATCCGGTAGCATAAGGAATGGGATCCCATGCAAAAGTTGGCTGCCGCTCAAAGCCCGGCCCCAAAGGTCCCAGCAGAGTGGGTTTCATGTCGAAGTCCTTCGACGTCGACCAGTCTGTTGTCGCTCCCGCGCTGTCGGTTGCACGAACCCAGAACCGGTAGACCGCAGGATCCAGGCCAACGGGAGGCTGCCACGAATTTGTTGTCACAAAGGATTCACCACCGACAAACAGTCGTGAGGCCTGTGGCGAAATTCGTGAAAACCAGATTTCGTACAGCACCGCGTCAGGCATTTCTGTCCATGTGAGCACAGGTTGCCTGTCGTCTGGCGTCGTCGTAACGGGCATCGGCGTTGGAGGAGGCACGCTGTCTGTGATGGAGACTCGGTAGTCTTCGACTTCGCCGTCTTCAGCAAGGCCGATCGGAGTCAATCCGCCCGCAGTACTGAGTCGAATTCGAGAGAACGTGGTGCCGGTGTTGGCACCGGCGGGGATTTTAAACGTCAGCGAGTTCAGCCCGGCGGAGACAGGAAGGCTGTCGGCGATCTTCTCCCCTTCGTCGTCCCAGTCGCCGTCCTGATTAAAGTCGATGAAGGCATCAAGCAATCCGGCTGCAGAGGCCACGACCGTATACGATCCCGTTTTCGTGACCTGCGAATTGGCGCGCAGAGGAAGTGCGAAGGTAACACCGTCTTCATCGCTCGCCTTATTGGTATCATCGCCATCGGCGTTGGCACCTGGAATTCCGTCTGGTTCCCAGTCTACGGCTGCTCCCAGAAACAGCGGCGTTCCCAGTTTGTGCCAGGCTCCGGAATCTTTTCGTTGAGTTGGATACGGTGCGGGTGCGTCGCCAAAGTCACCGCGAGGTTGCAGGGTCAGTTGGTAGTCTTCTACTTCACCGTCCAGTGCTTTCGCCAGCGGAGTCAGGCCACCGGCGGAACTTAATCGGAACCGAGCGTACGTGGTCCCAACCGCGGCATCGACTGGTACAAGAAACTCCAGGTCGTTTTGACCACTGGCGACGTCGATGCTGACAGCGATTTGTTCGCCTGGATCGTCCCAGTCGCCGTCACTGTTGAAGTCAACCCATGCATCCAGTTTTCCGGACTGTGATGCCGTGACCGTGTAGGTTCCGGTCGTCGGTCCGGCGGGGTCGACAATCAAGAAGGTCGTGAATTCGACTCCGTCTTCGTCATCAATGCCGTTAAGGTCATCGGCATCGGCCGCTGACGAGGGCTGACCGTCCGGATCTGAGTCGATCACCGTTCCCAGAATGAGCGTTCCTCCCGTCTGATGCCAGGCTCCGGAATCACTGCGAAGTGTCGGATACGGTGCCGGTGCATCGCCAAAGTCACCGGGCGGTGCGGGAACCGGTTCTCCCATCACTCGAACCGTCACCGGTACGATGGTGCTGGCTCCCTGAGAATCCGTGACTGTGTAGTTGAACGTATCGTCAGCCGTCTCACCGTCTGACAGGCTGGAGAACATTCCATTCGGATCGTATTCGTAGCTGCCGTCGGCTCGGACACGCAATGAGGCACCCGATGGCAATGTCATTCGCCTGCCTACGGCGGCTGCGTCTCCCTGCACGGCGGTCACGACTCTCGTGTCAACCGCATCGACGTCGGTATCGTTGGCGAGCAGTCCGAGCGATTGATAGTGGATGGCGACCTGCTCGGCGGTCAGAGCTGTGTTGTAAAGAGCCAGATCATCGATCACGCCGGTGAAGAAGTCGCCGTCGCCGACCGGCGTCGATCCATCGTGGTAACGCGTGTCATTATTGCGACCGCCGATGCCGATCGCCCCGGAGTGCGCCGATACGCCGCCTGATCCATTGAAGTTGGTCGTGCCTGTACCTACCGCCTGGCCGTTGACATAGAGTGTCATCTGCGGTGCGTCGAAAACGCCGACCACGTGATAGGTCACATCACGTTGAATAGGTGTCTTGACCGATCGGAAATTGTCCGCATCCCAGGCGCCGAAATAGAGTTCTCCTGCCTCAACATACAGATTAAAGCCGTTGGAGAAGCCACCTTGCTCGTAAATCACCTGACGTGAATCGACATCGTCTGCACGGAAGAGAAACTCAAACGATTTTGCCGAGGCTTCGCCCTGAGAGTAGTAGGTATTGATGAAACTTGAGTCGGGAACAACGACAAGACTCGTGCCATCAAATCGCACCGCGTGATCGGTACTGGTCGTAATCAAACTAGGGACACTGGTCCGTTCCGGGATTTCAAGAATCAGCGGGGCGGTCTCGGCGGACCACGCTGCACCGCCAAGCACGGAACCGTCATGCGCCCCGGTTTCACTTGCGGCGAATGTGCCTGATCCTTCGTCAAAACGCCAGGCGTCTACCAGGTTCTCTTCCCGACCGGTCACTCTCGTCTGCATCCTACTGCGAATGTCCGACTCAGAGATCCCCTTATTCCAGAACCGTACATCGTCAATGTTTCCGATGAAGCCGAGCCCGCCACCATTACCTCGGCCGATGGTAAAGTTTCGTGTGACAGTCATCGGCAAATACTGCGCGTTCAAACGCTCTCCGACTAATTCGCCATTGATGTAGAGACGTTTGATGCCGGTCAGCGTCCCGTTTTGGTCCGGACCGCTGGTGGCCTCAAAGGATGCGGCGATGTGCGTCCATTCGTTCAACACGACGGTAGGCCCGGTCAATACATCCCAATTTGGCGGATCAGGAACCGCCCCGTTCACGCCGGTCCAGAACTGCCAGCGGTTGTTGGTGCCTGCGTAGATGTTAAATCCGACTTCCGAGCCTCGCGACATCACAAGCGTCCGCCATTCGCCCACCTTACCCGTCACTTTGGCCCAGGCTTCAAACGTGAAGCTTGGTGTGTTCAATTCGGGACTGAAGGGAACGTCGACGCGCGAGTTCACCCCATCAAACTCCAGGGAATTTGGAGTGACAGCATACGAGCCATCTGGCGTTTCAGGCGACATCTCGTTGGCCGCCACGGTGCCTGTGCTTTCGCCAAACCGCCAGTAAGCCACCGGCTGGTCGGCGATGACCACATCGTCATACCCGTTCGCCGCAACGGAGAGCATCGAACCGGCCATGCTGACCACCACGTCATCGCTGCCGACCGGCGTTTCGTTCACTCCCTGGATCGTGATCGACAACGTTGACGTCGTCGCAGCCAAACCATCGCTCACCGTGTAAGTGAAGGTATCCACCAGTGATTCGCCGACCTGCAGGCGTTGGACGGCCGAATTGGTGCTATCCACGGTGTACGCATAGGTGCCGTCGGCATTCCAGTCGAGCGTGCCGAATTGGCCGGCCACATCGACATCGTCATCCGTTACACCAGCTACCGACGTGGCCGCAAGCGATACCGTCAGGAACTTGACTTCGCCCAATCCGACCCGGTCGCCTCCGGGCGCGTCCGGTGTCCCGAAGTGGTTGTCGGTGATGGTCATACGCACCGTATCAGCCAGAATCTCTGAACCAAACGAAAGCGTCTCTTGTTGACTCCCCGTGATCGCTTTGGAAAGTGAGATCGCATTTCCGAACGTGATTCCGCCGTCGGTCGAAAACTCGAGCGTAAACTCTTTGACTTGGTTTCCTGTTGCCGGATGGTATCCCCAGATCACGATGTCGGTGAGGAGCGACTGACTGCCCAGATCGAACGTTAATTTGGGAACAGCACCAGACGGGAAGTAGTCCGGCAGAATCGCGTCGGTGACCCAGGACCGTGTGCTGTTATGTGTTCCATGAGTGATCTCTTCATAGTTCATCGCATCCGCCACCCCGCTCAATCCGCTATCGTCAATCAAACGACCGACTGGAAAGAACTCGGTACCGACATTCACGGTAACACCGACCGGCGTCAACAATAATTGGCTGTCAATGTCTGAATCGTTCACGAGCAAATTCCCGCGAACAGCCGAGACGGTGTCTCCCGTGACCGTATTGACATCGGTCAAAGCCACAGGAGCATCGTTCACCCCATTGACCGTGATCGAGATGGTTGCCGTGTCCTCGTCGCCAAAGTCATCTGCGACTGTATAGGTAAACGTATCGACGATGGATTGTCCTGCCGGCAGAGCATTCAGCGTTGTCGACGTCGAAGGGTCGTAGGTGAGCACACCATCGGTGAACGAAATCGTAGCGCCGATAGACGATTGGATCTCGATTCCACTGATTCGCTTCGTATCCAATGCACCGGCGTCCGTATCATTGCCCAGAACCACGTTTTCGGAAATCGCAAGTGAGGTGTCTTCGTCCGTTGTTAGTCCGGTGTCATCAATCGCCACGGGAGCCACATTGCGGATGACGACTTCGACCGACTGTTCACGCGTAGCGCCATCGCTGTCGGTCACGGTCAGAGTCGCCTCATACACGCCGTCCTGCGGATAGGTGTGCGATTCCGAAAGACTGCCATCGACAACATTGCCGCTGTTGTTCGCCGTGCCATCGCCCCAGTTGATCACGTACGTGTGCGTGTCGTTGCCAAAGTCGAATACGGTGGCGGACAGCGTCACGGGCGAACCTTCCACTCCTTCGATCTGGTCGACGACCAGCGTGGGGGCGGCGTTTTCGACAACGACGATCCTGTTGTTCGCCGTGCGTACGAACGGGGTTTCCAAAATGGTG
>JAGQPY010000180.1 GCA_020426485.1 Planctomycetaceae bacterium | reverse complement strand
TGGTCGTGACCGTCAACGGAGACACGGTTCACGCCGATGACGTTCCGTCCGAAGTCGCCGACGCAGCAACTCGCACCGTTGCAGGAACTGTCCCCACAACACTCGCGGACGCCGTGGAAGAAGCAGAACGAGCCTGCATCAGTGCGGCTCTGACGTCATGCGAATACCATCGCGAAAAAACGGCCAAGATGCTGGGCGTCAGTATTCGCACCCTGCACTACAAAATGAATCGCTACGAACTGCACTGATGCGATGCGCTGAATTTCTGTTTTGTCGCCGGGTTGTCGGTGACTGATGGAGAATCGCAGTGGTCATATGCCGGAGCATCATGATTTCGCGGGAAGAGTCTTCACAAAGCCCACCGACAGTTCCAGCCATCTCTGAAGATTCTGATCGTCTTCGATGCCGACGGGTTCGATCAGTGCCCAGCCTTTCATCGCACGACCGGTGATGTCGAAGGGACGAACATCGGGCTCAGACATCGTCGCTTCGTGGAGCCGTCGATCAAAGCGAACAACCAGCGAATCCTTCCAAATGCCGACACACATGTTCCCGTTCAGAAGGAATCCGACACCGCCAAACATCTTCTTTTCACAGAAGCCTTTGCGTCGGCCAATCAGGCTTCGAACTCGATGAGCCAGTTTTTCGTCGAACGCCATCTCACAGTTCTCCTGTGTCATCAACAGACGCAGCATCTGCCGGTGCCGGTTCAGCACGAAACGGCTCAGCTCGCACCAGCGGCAGAGGATACCGAGAGTCGAAGAATGCTTCCATCGGCGGTCGGCTGAGCTGAATTCGTATGAAGATGGCCCACAGCGATTCGCATTTTCCCCGACGTTATGGCAAGTTACATCGTTCGGGTGCCGAAGCCTGCTGAAGTGAACGACTGTCTTCGAATGCGTTCTGGAAATATCCGCACCAGTTCAGCAGTTTCCGATGCTGGTGCCGTGTTTTGTTGTCCGAAATCGGTCGTTCAACTGTGGCGAGAAGTCTGTGGCGGGAAGAAGGTCATGTTCTCTGCGCCTCCTTCCGATGCCGGACGATTTTCAGCCTGCCCGAGTTTCTGGAAATCCCGGGTTCCTGCCTACTGATTCAGAGAGCCTTTTTATGATCCGTTGTTGCAGCGTTGTTGTTTTCATCTTCCTGAGTCTCAACTGCACGAGGCTGAATGCGGATGACTCACCATTTGTGGTCGCGGGATATCTGCCGGACTATCGTGTCGAGAGTTGGTCAAGGGAAATCGGACCTGTGACTGACCTGATCCTGTTCGGCATGTCGGCTCCAAAGGATGGCACCTTTGACTCGAATGCGCTCAACCACCAACACATTGGTATCGTTCAGGATGTCAAAAGGAAGACTCAATGTCGACTTCTCTTCACGGTCGGCGGCTGGAACAAGTCCGAAGGTTTCTCTGTGCTGGCCACGGATCAAACGTTGCGGCGAACATTTATTCAGGACGCCCTGAGGTTCTGTCGCCGGCATGGCTTCGACGGCATTGACTATGACTGGGAACACCCCGCAGGAGACGAGCAGATCAATGCCTTCGCAGATCTGCTCGCGGAAACGCATGCTGAATTCTCTCAACAGAATCTGTTAGTCACCGTTGCTCAGGCGGGCTGGCAGGATCTGGGTCGGCGTGCCTATCAATCGGTTGACCGAATTCATTTGATGGCCTACGACCATGATTTTCCGCAGGCAACTTTCGAAAAAGCTCGGGCAGACGTGGAACGTTTACAATCCTTTGGCTGTCCCGCCCGCAGGATCACGGTGGGACTTCCGTTTTACGGCAGAAACAAAAATGGTGAGGCTCGGACATACGCTGAGCTGTCAACGGTTCCGGCGTTTCAGGCCGACGCATCCGTGATTGACGGCTTCGCCTGCAACGGGACAGCGTTGATTGAACGCAAAACGCGTTTTGCCAGAGAATGTGGACTGGCCGGTGTCATGATCTGGGAAATCGGTCAGGACACAACCGGACCTCATTCGCTGCTTCAGACGCTCAGTCGCGCATTGGAGCAGAATCGCAGCAAGTGATCTTTCGTCGCACACGCCGCGACAGCCGAGGACAAAAGTACCGGTGCGATCCGGAACCGGCAGTTGTTCCGGTACATTGGGTGATGACGAATGGCATGGCCAAAGGGTGCCGCAGCGCATCAGAACCAACTGTGAAGATCAGAGGCCGGTTTGAAACACAGAGGATGTGTCGATACAAACGGTCGCGACAACAATCCACTTCGCAGGGAAGCACAGGAATGAAGACTGTTTTTTCTCCCGGTCCGCAGCCCAACACGGTTCGTGCGGCTAACGGACAGGTGCTTTCGGTTCCTGAAGGCTGGGTTCTGCTGCCGCCCGGCGATGCGGCCTTGACGCGGCGACTGAAGGCGGCCGGTGATCATTGGGTCGTTCAGGAAAAGCGCGGTCGAAAGACGTTTTCACAGGGCGTCTGGGGACCATCGGACACAATTGATCGCATTCGACGGGAACTCGAAGCTGAACGTTCCACAGAAACCTACGCCAAACGTCGAGCCGCAGATGTGCGCCGACGTGAAAACGCTCAGGCTGACTACGTGGAGAATTTTCATCAGGCGGTCGTCGTGTTTCTGAACTTCGATCCTGCCTATTCGGAACTCGCCGAACGTCTGGCTCACGCTGTGACGGAACACGCAACGCCCGTCGGCAGCGGAACGGTTGCTCGAACCAAACGCATTCCGGTAGAACAACGAGCCGAAGCGGCCGTCATTGCATGGATGCGACATCAGACGACCGGTTACGACGGAATGGTGATTCCCCGAATCAAAGGGAAACGTCGCGAAGTGCGCCGCATGTTGGCTCAGCGATCCAAAGAACTGCTGACACGGTACCGTCGTGGCGAAAAATGTGAGCCGAACTGCCCGTTACAGCAGGCCATTCAGGACTTTCAACAAAGGAACCCGTCATGGACTTCGTGAAATTACTGGCAGTCATCACCGTCACGATGTCTGCTGTTTCGCGAGTGTCTGCAGATGACTTCCGGGATGTGACCTGCCACGGCATGTACCCGCATCACCTGCAGGGAATCTGTGTCGATCAGCAGGCAATCTATTGGTCATTCACGACAACTCTGGTGAAGACCGATCGCGACGGCAAAGTAATCCACACGGTACCGGTGGCCAATCATCACGGTGATCTGTGTCACCATGACGGGAAACTGTACGTTGCGGTGAATCTTGGAAAGTTCAATGATCCGGACGGCAATGCCGATTCGTGGATCTTCGTTTACGATGCCGGCAGTCTGAAAGAACTGGCGCGCCACGAGGTGCAGGAAGTCTTTCACGGCGCTGGCGGAATCGGCTATCGCGATGGACACTTCTGGGTGGTCGGAGGACTGCCGGACGATGTTCAGGAAAACTACGTCTATGAATACGATGCCGGCTTTCAGTTCCTGAAGAAACACGTCCTCGCAAGTGGCCACACCCATCTGGGTATTCAGACGGCGACGTTTGCTCATGAACGCTGGTGGTTTGGCTGCTATGGAACGCCCAAAATACTGCTGGTCACCGATCCGGACTTCCGAATGCTCGGCCGCTACGAATTCGACTGTTCGCTCGGAATTGAAGCGCTGCCCGATGGCCGGTTGTTTTCCGCAGGAGGACGCTGCGATAAAACGACAGGCTGTTCCGGCCATGCAAATATGGCCGTGCCGGACGAAGTAACGGGGTTGCGATTTCCAACGGTGAAAGAAAACGATTAACAGGTGCAAACAAGACCAGAACCGGCTCCCGCAACGGGGCAGAAACTCAGTGAAATACTTGCCGGGAGGGGTGCCTTTCCCGGCTTTGTCAGAGGGTTAAACATGACCGGAAATCAGAACCAGTTGCACATCGGACGCCGTGCATTTCTGCAAAGCGGAACTTTGGTTTTAACGGCCGCTTCAACGACTTCAAAGCAGCTGTTTGCTGCGGACGATGGCCATTCTGTGCGGGTCGGACTGTTGACGGATCTGCACTATGCTGACAAGTCTCCTGCGGGAACTCGACACTATCGAGAAACTCTGGCCAAACTGACCGAGGCCGCCGAACAGTTTCAGCGGGACAAGCCGGACTTCATCGTCGAGCTGGGCGATTTCATTGACGCGGCGGATTCGGTCGACGTGGAACGTGGATATCTGCAAACCATCAACCGACAGTTTTCGGCGATCAGCAAAGAACGGCACTACGTTCTGGGCAATCATTGCGTCGACACGCTGACCAAGGATGAATTTTTGTCAGGCGTCGAGCAGGAAAGGTCGTACTATTCATTCAACCGAGGCGGCATTCATTTTGTCGTGCTGGATTCCTGTTTTCGCGGCGACGGGCAACCCTATGGACGAAAGAACTTTCAGTGGACCGATGCGAATATTCCTGCGGCGGAAATGGAATGGCTGAAAGGTGATCTTCAGGCCACTGACAAGCCTGTCATCGTGTTCGCTCATCAGCGACTGGACGTCAGCAACAATCACGGCGTGAAGAACAATGCCGACGTCCGACAGGTGCTTGAAGAATGCGGCCGAGTACTCGCGGTTTTTCAGGGGCACAGTCATCAGAACGATCTGAAGGAAATCGGCGGGATCCACTACTGCACTCTGGTCGCGATGGTGGAAGGTTCCGGTGCAGAAAACAATGGCTACTCTGTCCTGCAAATCGCATCCGATGGCACTCTGCGTGTGACGGGATTTCGCAGACAGAAGTCATTTGACCGGAAGCAGGCGTCATGAACGACAGCATCCTTCCAGGCCGCTACCGTCACTACAAGGGGCGGGAATATATCGTCATCGGTGTGGCTCGACACAGCGAAACCGACGAGGAATTGGTGGTCTATCAGCCAGACTACGGCGACAAACGCCTTTGGGTACGACCTCTGGCCATGTTTAACGAACACGTCACCATCAACGGCCGCAGCGTGCCTCGCTTCGAATTCCTTGGCCACGAAGTTGGCGATTGATTCTCCCCAACGTCGCACACCTGCTCTGCTCGCCGTCCCTCGGTGTCCGCGATTCACAGCAAAGCAACGGTGACAACGATCTCAAACCTGTCGCAAACCGCAACCCCGCTTCACGGGGTGCCCGCAGACATGGATGACACATTCGGATCACGGAAATGTCCGCAGAGCCATCGGAGGGTCGGCCGGTGTCGGGACGGCCTCCCGCAACTTGGCAGAAACCCGGAGAAATAACTGTCCGAAAGAGTGCCTTGCCTGTCCCGGTTCTATTACGTTCTCTCAGAACGTCAGGTGCTAATTCGTCAGCACCGTTTGTGGTTCAGCTTCACCGCGCAGAGTAAACGGGCGGCTGTAGATCTCCTGATTGGAACTCTTCAGGACCATCGAGTATTTGCCGGGGATCAGTTTGTTGCCGAGCTTGTAGAAGAAATTGGCTCGCAGCATTTCCCGCGTCACGAACTGACCGAACTGTTCGATGACACGGCCGTCTTCGTCTTTCAGCAGACATTCAACCCACATGTCTTCGTGAGGTGGATTCAGATTGCACTGAGCGATCATGGTTTCGCCGAATTCGAATTCTGATCGTCGATTGGCCAGCTGGAAACCAACCGTTGAAGTACCGATTTCGAAGTTGAAAAACTTGTCGTGTTCACGGACTCTTTGTTCGTTGCGAATCATGGTCAGAGCCACTGTGCGGTCCATTGGCTTCAGCGCGTAGCCGCCTTCGGGGGTTCGTCGGCCGTAGAGATCCAGTCGCAGTTCGACTTCCGTGGACGTGATGGCCGCAACGGCAATCAGACAGCACCACGTGATGGCCGCCGGAGCCAGCGGGGGGACTCGATCCAGAACAAACGCTCCCGCTTTTTGTGGAAACTTCAGCACGGGACCGAGAATTCGGAAGACGAAAAACTTTCGAAAGCGAAGAAAGTCAGCTTCCGTGACAAAGCCAAAGTAGCCGCTGAGACAAACTGACGGAAAGATGTAGAGTCCCAGCGTGATCAGCGTGAGGATGTGAAAGGTGACGCCCATCAGCAGAACAAACCAGCGAGTCTGCCGCTGCCAGACCAGAAACGGAAAGACAACTTCCCAGATCACCGCCATGTATGCACCGACCAGCAGAATGGGAGACCACATGGCCATCACTTCGCCGACCGGATTTTCGTAATTCCAGTTGCTCAGCATCCAGTAACGCATCTGTTCACCGGTGAAGAATGCTTCCGTCTTGATCTTGGTGATGGAGGCACCGAAGTAAAGCGCGGAGAACAACATCTGGACCAGGCGAGCGGGCCAGACAGGAAACTTAGGTGGGAGCGGACCAGTCTCCTTTCCTGATCGCCGAGCCAGCCAGGCGTCCACAGACCAGATGGCTCCGCAATTGGACACCGCCAGCAGCAGAAACAGGTGGGTGGAGATCACGGAGTACTTGGTCATCGTGCCCACACTGTCCAGCAGATTGAAGTAAGCGTACAGCGAACCTCCAATCAGCAGCGACAGTCGGGTTCGGAATCCAATGATGGCCGACACCAGGCACAGCAGCATGATGCCGTACAGGGGAATGGCCACGGCCGGAGAAAGCACGTGCAGCACTTCTCCGTTGCCAAACATTTCAAACAACTGAACGGTGGCCCCGTCGGTGGTGTAGAGTTCACGGACTCGAGGAAACCGTTTGAACATCGGAATGCTGGCCACCAACGGAAGCATGATGCGCATCATGGCCATGCCGAATGGGGTTTCTTCTGCAAAGAAGAATTCACGCAGGCCGGAAAATGCTGATGACTCTTGTGGTGCTGTCTTCATGACGGCTGCTCCGATGGAATCCGATTCCGTGACAGTGAATGCGGAGAGTGAAACCGAAAGGCGTGCTGAGAAACTGAAGTCGTCAGTTGGTTGTCAGCGGAATGCTTGTGTTCAGATTGCTGCCGGTCTGCGATCCGCTGGGCGTATACAGCGTGCTGTACAGACCGGTGGCTGCGTGAGCCTGTTGTCGCAGTCGCGGATTGTTGGCCACGGCATTCAGCGTCTGCTGAGCGTGCCAGTCCGGATAGATCTTCAGTGGAGAACCATCGTCCTGACAGATGGCTCGCAGATGATAATACGACAGCTTGTCGTTCGGCCGGCCGAAGTAATTGGCGTACAGTTCCGGCGGAAGGTTATACTGCTTGGGCCAGAGTTCTTCGACCACATAAACCTTCGAAAACGGCTCGTGCTTCGTCTGGCGAATGACGTTGGCCAGATGTCGGTTCAGCAGGTGGTTGGTGTAGTCGTAGTGGATTCGCCCGACGTGACCAAACGGATGAAATTCGCCCCAGGGCTCTTCAACGTCATAGAACTGCCCGCTCTCACCTTCGGCGATGATGTGCGTTCGAGAGTCCCAGGCCGTCCAGCCGCAGAACATATCCCAAACCACATAGTAGCTGAGCGTGTTTCCGCACAGGCCCACTTTCATGGCGTGCGCAAAAATGCCCCAGGCCAGAGCACTCAGATATGTGCCGATAAACGCGGTTGTCAGAAATAATTTCCACCGTGACATCGCTCACCTTCCATGGTTGCGATGCGGGCAAATCCCGCAACTGATCAGACGGGTGACCTGAAAACAGGCCCGTAAACACCATCCTGTATTGTTAAATCTGCCGAATCTGCAGATTTCGGTCAACACCGATTCCCGCCTCGCGCAAATTCGAGACATTTTCGTCTGTTTTGCTCAAGTCGGCGCACCGTGCTCCGTTTGGTCGAAGCGTTGACGCCGAAAAAAGATGTCGTCCCGCGAGCAGTCTTCCTGACACAACCAGATTCTGATCAATCACTCGACGAATGCTCAGGGTCGTTTCAGAACGCCGGCCTGAGCCCTGATTCCTGGACCATGGGTCCATCCGAAGCCACGAACAGAGACAGAAAGTCGGAATTCTGTTTCCGGCAGACATGTCCACATTGAGACGGTGATCTTTTCAGCAATTCGAGCACAGGTTCCATTTTCTGAGTTCCTGCGGCGAATGGTGGAATCCACCATCCGGAAATCACGTTTTATTCGATGCAGAAGTGAACGGACCATGTTCATAGTGATGGTGTTCCCACATCACGCGAAATGGCCGTTCTGAACCTGTGATCAACGGCGATTGTCGTTCCATGCGTCTGACCTGCATCACACGATACTGATGGTTTCCGGCACCCAGGATGCGCTGTATGAAGTTGGTGTTTGGGACGCACAGATCGTTTTGCTGCGTTGACGTTTTCGTCTGAATGGAGGTACGGACAATGGCGACCTTGTCGGCAGAGAATCATGTGATGGCTCAATCCGTGCCTGCTCGCTGGTGGCACGTGCAGGAAGAACGGCTGGTCTGCGACTTGTGTCCGCGATCATGTTCGCTGAAAGATGGTGATGCCGGTTTTTGTTTCGTTCGTGAAAACAAGGGCGGGCAGATGGTGCTGAATACCTATGGCCGCAGCACAGGATTCTGTATTGACCCCGTGGAGAAGAAACCACTGTTTCATTTCTATCCCGGGACAAGCGTCTTCTCCTTCGGAACAGCCGGTTGCAATCTCGGCTGCAAGTTCTGTCAGGCGTGGGAGATCACAAAATCCAGGGAAGTCCTGAGTCGTCTGAGTCAACAGGCAACGCCGGAGATGATTGCTGAGACGGCCGTGCAGATGGGATGCCGGAGTGTGGCATTCACTTACAACGACCCCGTGATCTGGGCGGAGTATGCGATTGACACCGCCGTCGCATGTCGTCAGCGAGGTCTGAAAACAATCGCTGTGACGGCCGGGTACATCTGTCCTGATCCTCGGCACGAGTTCTTTGAGGTGATGGATGCAACAAATGTTGATCTGAAGGGATTCACAGAAGACTTTTACCAGCACTATACGTTGTCACATCTTGCTCCGGTTCTTGATACGCTGATGTGGCTGAAACAGGAAAGCTCGACCTGGGTGGAGATCACGACTCTGCTGATTCCCGATGCCAATGATTCGCCCTGCAACATTCGGCGGATGTGTCAATGGATTCTTCGGGAACTTGGTGATGAAGTGCCGGTGCATTTTACTGCGTTTCATCCGGACTACTGGATGATGCATACTCCCGCAACGCCACGCAGAACCCTTGTCAGCGCGCGGGAGATCGCATTGGAGGTTGGTCTGAAATACGTCTACGTGGGCAACGTTCTGGATTCGCCCAGACAGAGCACTTACTGCCCAAACTGCAATCAACGGCTGATTGAACGGACCGGATACGAAATTGGCGAATACGCACTGCTCGACCATCGGTGCCCGTCCTGTGGGTGCGACATTGCCGGCAGCTTTGCTCAGAAACCAGGACACTGGGGAACTCGACAGCTTCCGATTGATATGAAATCACTGCAGAGTCAGCAGGAGCTTCAGAATCAGGTGTAGCTGACGAATGCGTAACTTTGCATGGTGGATTCCACCATAGTCGTCGCCGTCAACAGGCATGGAAGTGAATGATCGCCGAATCACGCATTGGCTTCCGGTTGTGAATCGCCATCGTCATCGCCCGAGCGGCGAGCCGCCACTTCTTCCATCAGGTCCATCTGCAGTTCCTGAATTTCCAGAAGACGCTGCCACTGATGAGTCAGCAGCTGGTCCATCTTCGCATGCAGCAGACGGATTTCCAGTTCCGCCTTCAGGTTCACTCGATAGTCATATTCTGATCGCAGGCGATCTCTGGCGTCCTGACGATTCTGACTCATCAGAATGATGGGGGCCTGCACCGCTGCAAGGCAGGACAGAATCAGATTCAGCAGGATAAAGGGAAACGGATCAAAGGGGCGGGAAATCAGAACGACCGTGTTCAGCACCATCCAGCCAATCAGACCTGCCGCGAACAACAACAGAAACGTCCAGCTGCCACCGAAGTCAGCCATGTGATCCGAAATTCGTTCGGACAGAGTCAGTTCCCGATCGAATTTTTCATTGACGTTGGCGGAAATGGCTTCGTCGTCGCGCAGACTGCGAATGACTTCCTTCTCCAGTTCGGACAACTCCCCCTTTTCTGCTTCCAGAAGATGGCGAACGTACTCCGCGCGAAAACGGTTCAGGCAATCGCTGCAGATCGGCTCGGTGGCCGACCATGCGGGGTGTTTCCGACGAATCTCCGCAACAATGGGTTCCCGCACTGCCGCGCTGACAGCCATTTCAAACGGATGTCGGCTTCGGCCGCAGGTCGTACATACGACGGCGCCGTGGGCGTGAATACCGGAATCAGCGGCTTCGGTCATCATGGGTGCCTTAAGTCGGGAGAAG
>JAGQPY010000017.1:7668-28371 GCA_020426485.1 Planctomycetaceae bacterium | reverse complement strand
TCCGTGATTTGTCTGACCGGCTGTGTTTTGCTGTGTGCCGGGACTGCTTCTGATGTGCTTGGCCAGACCGCATTGTCACCGTCACGTGCTGATTCGGCGGAATCGATTTCCATCAAGGCACCATCCGCCACTGTCACCACCGTCACCAATGTTGCCGATGTTCCCGCGGCGATGTTTGAGTACGTCGCGCGGCCGGAACCGGAATCTGCATGGCACTGTCGACGATCGCTGCAGCATGAGCAGCGGACGGTTCATCTTCTCGAAGTGACATCGCAGAAGTGGCACGACATTGTGTGGAAGCATTCCGTGGAGATCTACGAGCCGAAGGAATTGTCACATCCCGGCCACGCGCTGCTGTTTGTGACCGGAGGCAGCCGTCTGAAAGACCCGGATGAGGGAGATCTGCGCTTTGGCACATCATTGGCCGATTTGTGCGGGGCACGAGTCATTGTGTTGCGGCAGGTTCCCAATCAGCCGTTGTTCGGCGGGAAGGTTGAAGATGATCTGATCACGGAAACATGGCTTCGTTATCTGGAGTCCGGCGACACCACGTGGCCGCTGCTGTTTCCAATGGTCAAGAGTGCTGTAAAGACCATGGATGCGGTTCAGCAGTTTACGGATTCGGTCAGCAGTCGTTCCGGACCCGACAGTTCAGCGCAGAATCCGGCGATCGAACGCTTCGTGATCGCAGGCGCTTCGAAGCGCGGCTGGACCAGCTGGCTGACTCCCGTTGTCGATCAGCGGATTGTGGCAACCGCTCCCATCGTGATTGATGTGCTGAACTTTCGCGCGCAGATGCAGCATCAGCTGAAGACCTGGGGCAGGTTCAGCGATCAGATTATTGATTACACTCGAAAAGGGCTGGTGAAAGGTCCGGACGAAGCTGAAACGGATCGGGAGGTGGCCTTGCGAACCATGATGGACCCGTACACCTATCGGAAACGGCTGACGCTGCCCAAACTGCTGATTGTCGGGACAAATGACCCATACTGGGTTGTCGATTCCATGAATCTGTACTGGGATGAACTGGCCGGGCCGAAGTTCGTTCGACAGGTTCCCAATGCCGGACACAGTCTGAACGGTGGTCGCGATGCAGCGCTGACGACGCTGGCGGTCTTCTTCCGGCACATTGCTGCCGGGCAGGATCTTCCGGACGTGGCCTGGGAGTTTCAGGACGGGGCGGATCAGCTGCGTCTGCAGATCCGCTCAACTGCAAAGCCCTCGGAGGTACGGCTGTGGACTGCCAAGTCGACAGATCCGGATTTTCGTAATGACCAGTGGGAAGCTCAGGTCGTCACTGCGTCGGACGGGGTTTATGTCGGACGGCAGGACGTTCCTGCGGAGGGTCATGTGGCCATGTTTGGAGAGGTGGAATTTCAGTTTCATGATCTGCCGTGGTCCATCACGACACTGGTCTATCGTCGGTAAGGTTGGGTGCTGCCTCGCAGCTTTGGTTTCGGAGTTGAACATGAATCTGACAGATCCTGTACGAGTCTACACGGCTGCCTCCAACACGGATGCACAGATGGTTGCGGAGATGCTGAATGCCGGAGGCGTGAAGGCTCATGCTGTGGAAGATCAGTCCGGCGTCAGCCTGTGGTTTCTGGGACCGATGAGTCAGTACCACCAGCCGGACGTCTTCGTGTCGGGTGCGGATGTCGATCGAGCGAAGGAACTGATTGCTCAGTTTGAACAATGGCATCGCAACAGGTCCGAACACGGTCAGGAGATTACTCAGATTCTGGCCACCTGCGATGTCTGCGGCCAAAAAACTCTGTTCCCCGCTGACCTGCAGGGCACGGTGCAGGATTGTCCTCACTGTGGAGACTTCATCGATGTGGGCGAACTGCCCTGGGATTCTGACGTTGGCGAACCTGAGGAATAAGGACGTTGAAACGGGCACGGTTTCATTCAGTACGATCTCGCGGACGTTGGCGGCCCCGTGAAGAACGTTCTGCACCGGCCGCAATGGCGGTCACGGCGGGGATCTCATCCCGTGGCAGCGCGGCGGCCAGTTCCCGGCAGCGTTCTGAGAATGCCGGATCGTTTGCCAGATTCCGCCACTCATCCGGATCACGACGGTGATCGTAAAGTTCTTCACTGCCATCTGCGTAACGAATGTATCTCCAGTGTTCCGTCCGAACACTGTGCGACCCCGGATCAAGACTCGTCAGCGCCGGAGAGTTCCACTGCGCATTTGAATCCTTCAGCAGTGGCATCAGGCTTGTTCCATCCAGCTTTTCACGGGGCGGGACATCGCAGATTTCGCAGAGAGTCGGAAACAGATCCAGCAGCATCACGGGCCGCCCGCACGCGCCCGGAGCGATCCCCGGTCCTGCAATGATCAGCGGGACACGTGTTGTTTCTTCCCACAGGGTGCGTTTGGCCCAGTGTTGTTTTTCGCCCAGATGCCAGCCGTGATCGCTCCACACGACAACGATGGTGTTATCCCGCAGCGGGCTCTTTTCCAGAGAATCCAGAAGGATGCCGACGCAGTGGTCCGTAAAACTGATGCACGCCAAATAGGCCTGAACAAATCCGGCCCATTTCTGCTTTTGGAGAACTTCCGCATGAGTCGGCGCGATCTGCTGGTCTGTCAGGGCGACGTTCTTTGCAAAGGTGGGCACGTCATCCAGATCGGAGAGTGGTGCATTCGGCATCTGCAGGGTCTCCAAAGGGTACTTTTCAAACCAGCGAGGCGGTGCATAAAGTGGGACGTGAGGTCTTCGAAAGCCCACGGCCAGAAACAGCGGACTGGTTTGTTCGGCCTGAAGTTCCTGAGCGGCCGCCAGAGCCATCTGATAGTTCTCCACCTGTTCGTCCCGTTCCGGAAACGGTCCGAAATCCCAGATGGGGACGTGCCAGTTCAGCGGTTGCTTCGGTTTGGGAGCGGCGCTGCCGTGGCCGAGGTCGATGTCGAAACCGCCGACTGTGCCCTGTTGAATTCCCTGATGATAGATTTTTCCTCCACCGACTGTTCGGTAGCCATGACGTTGCAGCCATGCCGGAAGTGAGGGCAGTCCCTGCAGATGAGGCTGTTTGTCATAAGTCGGTTCAAATCCGTACGCGCCCGTTCGAAACGGAAAGCGTCCCGACAGCAGACTAAGCCGTGATGGACCGCAAAACGTGGCCTGAACGTGCGCGTTCGTGAAAAGCCTTCCACGGTTTGCCAGCCGGTCAATATTCGGAGTGCTGACCTGAGCATGAGTCTTCAGGCAGCCGATCCAGTCGTTAAGATCATCGATCGCGATGAACAGAACGTGCGGTTTCGTGATGTCAGACTGTTGTTGATGATGGTCGGCAGCTTCAGCAGTGTTCATCGACAGATGCGGCAGCCCAAGGATGCTTACTGTGAAAATCATCCGCGCGCACACGGAACGAGAAGGTGGCTGGATCTGAGGGGATATCATTTCAACGGGAGGTCCGTCGGGCATTGGAAAGTTCCTGTGTACCGGGTCCGTGTGAAGTCTGTCCGTGTGAAGTCTCGTGGTTCACATTGGCAACATTGTTCGTAGTTTTTCGAAAGCTCGCAATGAAAAGCATTCTTGACCATCCGGGCATCAGTGGAGCCTACTTTTTTCCCTCTGCTGCCTCGCCGAAACGAGTGACCATGATTGAGGTCAATGGAAGTGCGATCGCCTGCCACGCGACGATCACTCATCCGGATTCACTGACGCTGCTGCATTTTCACGGCAATGGAGAAACCATTGCCGACTATGTGGACGGTGATTTTCATCAGTTCTACCAGCTGGGAGTGAATGTGGTGTTCGTGGAATATCGCGGGTATGGCCGTTCGACCGGTCAGCCTCAGCTTTCGGCGATGCTGGGCGACGGTGAGTGTGTTGTCAGGCAGTTGGGGCTGGCCTTTGATCGAGTTGTCGCCTTCGGACGTTCCATGGGTTCGCTGTATGCGATCGAACTGGCGTCTCGGCATCCGGAACTGGCCGGGTTGGTTATCGAAAGCGGCATCGCCGATCCTGCGGAACGTTTCCTGAAGTACGCAGATCTGAGCGAAGCGGGATGTTGTGAAGCAGACGTTCGCCGTGCCGTCGCTGAGCAGTTCGATCACCAGAAGAAAATGGCTGCGTTTACCAATCCAGTGTTGATCCTTCATGCGGAAAACGACCAGTTGATTCCGATTTCCCACGCAGAAAGAAATCATTGCTGGTCCGGGTCGACCAACCGCCGCCTGATTCGTTTTCCGTATGGCAACCATAACACGATCATGCCCTTCAATGCGGCGGAGTATTTTCAGGGGCTGCGTGATTTCTGGAAGCCATTGACCGGACGGAGTGACGAACGGCCGACGATCGTTTGCCGATCATGTGGCGTATCGCCGTTTGGGGAAGTCGTGACCGGTATTGGTGCGGGATTTGTTCACCGGGCTACGGAGTCGCGCCGCGCCATGTTCGTGGACTGTTCTTCCCCGCCTTCAGTTCCTCCTGTCGGCGTGCGAGATACTCATGGGAGATCTCGACTGCGCGGCGCCTGTCTGTGTCATCGTAATCCCAGAATTCCTGCACAATTTTTTCGCAGGCGGGAAAGTGGCTTCCGTCATCGCCGACTCGATTTCGAAGGTCCGCCAGGCGTTGTTTGAGTTTTCCGGCGATTTCTGCGTTGGCGGGATCGTCGTAGATGTTCTGAGTTTCATGGGGGTCGTGAATCAGATCATAGAGTTCCCAGCCCGGCGGAGTCTGGTAGCCGCCGTCATAGTTGCAGCCATAGAAGTAAATGAGCTTATGCGTTTTGGTGCGAATGCCCATGTGGCCGGGATTGTCATGATGAGCCATATGCATCCAGTAGCGGTAGTAGGCTTCCTGTTTCCAGTCGCCAGGTTCCGTTCCTGATTCAAGCAGTGTTTTGAAGGAACGGCCCTGTACCGTGGACGGGATTTCAGCTCCGGCAAAGTCCAGCATCGTGGGGCCGTAATCGACGTTTTCGATGATTGCATCGAAGCGCTGTCCCGCTCGAATTGTTTTGGGATACCGCACCAGAAAAGGCATTCGCTGCGATTCTTCGTACATCCAGCGTTTGTCCTGATAATCATGTTCACCCAGCATAAAGCCCTGATCACCGGTATAGATGATCACGGTATTGTCCATCAGGCCGGTCTGTTCCAGGTGGGCGAACAGTCGCCCCAGATTGTCATCAATGCCTTTTACACAGCGGAGAAATTTCCTGAGGTACGCGTTATACGCCAGACGAGTATTCTGCTCGTCTGAGTAGTTGCCAGGATCGTAGTTAGGCGGGAATTCTGCCGGGTACATTCGGGGAAGGTCGCGAAGGTAGGAACGTCGTGGATTGCGACTTCCGATGGACGTCCCGATGTGCGGAATAAGCTCATCGTTCGCGCCCCGAGTCGCAATGGAACCGAACTTGGGGCTGCGTTTCCAGAGTGTGTCGGGTTCCGGAATGTCAACGTTTCGCAGATAGTCTTCATAGCGAATCGCGTTGTCAAAATAGTCATGCGGCGCTTTGAAGTGATGCATCAGAAAGAACGGCTGTGCCGGGTTACGCTGTTCCTTCAGCCATCGGATGGAAATGTCAGTGATGGCATCGGTGACATGCATCCCATCGAAGCGGATCAGGTTTTTTCCCCAGGGCTTTTCGCCTCGAACTCGAAACTCCGGATTGTGATACTCACCCTGGCCAGGCAGCACGCAGTAGTAATCGAAGTCTGCCGGTTCGTCTTTCAGGTGCCACTTACCCACCATGGCGGTCTGATAACCAGCCTGCTTCATCTGAATCGCCAGCATCTGCCGTCCCGGAGGCACGCGACCATCCAGATCAAACGCTCCGTTCACGTGGTCATACTGTCCCGTCAGGACACAGGCTCGGGACGGCGAACAAATGGAATTGGTGCAGAATGCGTTGGTGAACAACGCCCCTTCATTGGCCAGCCGATCAATGTTCGGGGTCGGGGCGATTTGAGCCAGCCGACTTCCGTACGCCGAAACTGCATGCGCGGCGTGATCGTCCGACATGATGTACAGAATGTTGGGCCGGTCAGCGGCGAACAGGACGTTCGACAACACAGAGATGGCCACGTATGAAAGAAAGATCCGCATGAAATCGGTCCTGCTGCTGTATCGGCCCTTCACGACTCTGGCCATGGGGTTATATCGAATTTGAAATACATGTTGTGGTTGAGCCAGAACTTCCGGGCGCTGGTTGAAGCTTGTTCGGAAGATCGGACTGTATGTTGTGAAGCCCACCATCGTCAGAGTGTATCGGGTCAGTTTCCGTCATGCTGCCACGTTGGATCAGTTTTTAAAGGCAATCTGCTCTGGGGAATTGTCCGGAAAACAGATCCCGGATCTGTGTGGTTCGTTGTGGCGGGTTCGAATGATTTCACCCGTGGCGGCAGGCCAGGCCCTCCGCCATTCTCACGACGCGGCCTGTCGGCCTTGTTGCACTCAACGGGAAATAATTCAGGGACTGTTTCTGCGAGAGGGTTCCTGATGCCGGTTTCGCCCGTAAACGTATGACGGCGCAGTTCGCTGGCCGAGGGGCGGGCAGGGCTGCCGGTGCGGTACATTCCTGGTACGATCTCGACCAGGCTTCAGCTTCGATAGAACCTTGTGCCTTTGCGACAGGCCGTTCTTCCCGGATGGCCGTTTACGGTGTGACAGACTTCCGAAAGACTCCCGTCGGCTGGACGCCATTGAGCAGGCAGATGATCTGAAACACTCCGACAGTCTCAATCACCAATGGGTGCGCGTCAGTTCCACTTTTTATTTCGTCGCGGCTCGAACAATGACGCTGTCCTGTTGCGGATTCACTTCATTTCTAAAAGGAAATCTCGTACAGCACCGGCCAGTTTTTTCCCGTCACAAACAGCCTTTTCTGCTTTGCGTTCCAGGCGATGCCGTTCAGTGCGGCCTCTTTGTCATTGCGGATTTCAGCGGGCCTGAGCGGAGCGAGATCCAGCCAGCCTGCGACTCGACCAGTCTTCGGATTGATTCGAGCGATGCTGTCGCGATACCACACATTGGCCAGAATTTCGCCGTTGACGTACTCCAGTTCGTTCAGCCGAGTCAACGCTCGAATTCCATCGCGAACCCGTACCTGTCGCTTTAATTGAAATGACTCCGGGTCAACAAACCGAAGCGTCGAACTGCCATCACTGATGATCAGGTCTGTTCCGTCGTGTGTGATGCCCCAGCCTTCGTACAGTGTGCGGTCAATGGCATTCAGAGAGACGGTTCCTGTTCGTTCAAAGGTATCGGCGTCGTACTGAATCATGTAACCGTTTTTCCAGGTGAGCTGCAGAATCCTGTTCTTCCACACGGTCACGCCTTCTCCAAAGATTTCCGCGGGCAGCTGCAGGTCGATCGACGGCTTGCCGGATTCGAGATCCACCAGGCGAAGGCGGCTTTGATTGTAATGCCCCGTCCCTTCCAGAATTGCGTCGTTGTGGACAACCAGACCCTGACAGAACGACCCGCGATCGTGAGGAAAGACATTGACGACTTTGACTCTTTGCACAGGAGCCGTCGCCGCCGATTCTTTGGGGACAAGAAGAACGACGACCGCCGACACGACGGACAGAATCAGAATGGCTCCCGGAACCAGACGTCTCCATCGTCGGCTGGCGGCAGGGGTTTTGGATTCAGCCGCCTTCTTTGGTTGATCAGTTGCAGTCGGCATGTTCAACACAGCTGGTTCTGGATGGTCAATTGAGTGCCATGATTTTGCACAGAGCCGTTTGCCATACATGGCATTCAGCCTTCCGGCTTGCCTCGCGGTCAGAAAGCAGCAGGCTCTGCAACACTCGACGGGACGTACTCCCGAAACTGTCAGTCTGGTGCGAGCGATCTGCGAGATGCAGCATAATACGCTTTCAACCGTGCAGCACGTCACAGGCCGCGACTTGGGTCGCTCTGCCTGTGCATGGTAGTAACCTGCCGGGAATGTCGAAATGGAGGACGCGGATTGTCGGCGAATCCTGAGCTGTTTCCACTTCCGACTTTGACAGTCCTTCCGACTTTCAGCTGCTGTTTGACGGACAGGACATCACCCGTTTCGCCAGAGTGAAGGCCGACAAGACGCGGTACGACGATTCACTCCGCAAATGTGAATCCCCCCGACGATTCAGACGAACTCGCAAACAGAATGGTCGTGTCCGTCGAATGTCGTTTACGGGAGGGCTGTTCCCGGTGGGAATTTCACGACACAGCAGCCGCGCTGATCATCAACCGGACGCATTCGGAGAGGATCCCTGCCTGAATTATCGACGCGGGACTTCGCGCCGAAAGTCGTCAATGGGGACGATGTTGTCGGGCAGGCGACCGGACCATGGTGGTGACTGTTGACGTATTGTGGAAGCCAAAGGTGATGTGGCGTCGAACCGAGTTTCACTGACTGGAATCAAGTGGACTGGTTCGCGACGGACCGGGCTTCCGAGTGGAGTGATCGTTTGGTCCAAACGTTCGTAGGAGACCTGTCGTTGAGCTGCAGGGCGAAACGGGTCCGACAGGACGGGCAAGTCTTCCTCAAACATGGGACGGTAGTTCGTGTGGACTGCCGATGGCATCGCCGAACTCAGGTTCTGCGGCGGCACTGGGGCCGTGGCAGAATCACGAACAGGGAAGTCATTCGGCCGGAACTTCTGATTCGAATCATTCTGAAGATCGCCCGGATTTAATCGGCCGACCTGCGGCCTGTTGAACACGCGATCTTTCCACGCGTCAATTGCCGAACGCTGCCGGAGGTCCTGTTCCGGAATGGACGGCTGTCGCCACGTTTCCCTGTATGTCGGGCGATAACTTTGTGAGTCACGAGCGGTCAGGTTCCGGTCGTTCGAACGGAATACATAGGGGCGGTCTGAGCTGCTTGGTATTTCGATCAATGTTCCTGAACCGCTGGGCCATGTATCACAATAAGCCACAGAGAATGGCGTTATCACGGCGGCGAGAACGGCAATCAGAATCCGGCTTGGATTGAATCGAGCTGCCGCGAAAGATCTTCTTGAGACTGCCCGCTGTGGAGCAGTCTCCTGAACCGGTACATAGAGACGGCCGCGCGCTGTGGACGGTCGAGTGGTTGGTTTTAGCTGAAAATGTTTCATCGTTCGCATCCGAGTCAAACGCGGACAGGTCTTTCATTCGGTTTCTGATTTCATCTTCACTGATTGCGGTGCGTCGGATTGGCGATTCCCGATCACGCAACGTGTGGATATTGATCTGAAAGAACGCGAGCATACGCCGGAATGGCGACCGGCCGTCCCGGCAGCTCCGGTTTGCCGGCTTCCAGCAATTCGCCTCGCATGATGTGAACGTCACTGGGGGCTTCAATTCCAATCTTCACCGTTCCGCTGCCGGTCTTCATCACTTTGATGACAATGTTTTCGCCGATGACGATGGTTTCTGCTGCTTTTCGTGTCAGTACGAGCATGATTCGTTTCTCCCTGAAATGATTCTTGATTCGAAGGTCTTTCAGTGACAGGTTCTCACAGTTTTGTGTGTTGTCACTGTGATGTTCTAATAGCCAAGGGTGTGCCAAAACTGATGACGAGTGTAGATATTGTGGCGATGTGTTCATAAGTGGTTCTGTGTTATGAATTTATGTCTCTTTGTTTCTGTGGCTGTTCATTCTGCTGGCGGCAGAGACGTCAATGCCTGTAGAAAAACTTACAAGTCGTTCGTCGGTTCTCGGTTTGTTTTTGTCGAAGTGACAAAGAGGGTGGGCTCCAGGGCTTTCGCTGATTGCTTCAGTCGGGAGCGACTGTCTCGAATGAGCGTCAGTAATTCCCGCGATTTCACGGAGGGGCCGTGCGAGACGAGTGAAGCGGCCCGGGTTCACTGGGCATTCGCGGGCCTGTTCGACGCCAGTCCGAGCGATTGGCCAGCCGATGTGCGCCGGCAGGTCGTGCACCGGGCCACGAGTCAATGTTGGTCGGCACTGGTCACGTCGTCCATGACGATCTCTTTGAAGCGGACCTTCGCCCTGTTACGGCGTTCGCGTTACAGCCAGAGGCCACTTCTGCGCGACGCGGAGCAATGGTCTTGAGCGCAGAGAATCCGTGCCTTGCATTTGCCGTGGGGAAATGCCGTTGTCAGTCGGCCACATTTCGAGCGTTGTGGTCCGGTGGGGCTGAGGCTCTCAGGCGGCTTCCAGCACCCGGAGTTCCGACGAAGCCACGAAGTCTTTGACTTTTGGGCGATAGGCTTCCATGTGCGGCGCTGTCAGATGCGCCTTGAGGGCTTCCACGGACTCCCACTTTTCGACAATGGTCACTCGGTCGGAATTGCGGTTCTGATTGGTGAGGTCGGTTTGCGCGTCCACTGTGGGACCATATTCGAGGCAACCTGATTCCAGCAGGACTTCGGGAACGATCTTACGAAACTCGTTCAGGAATCGTTCACGGGTACCGGGACGGCATTCAATGGTCGCGATCACGACGATCATGGGAGAGCTTTCGGATGCCGGCAGAGGTGTTTGTTCAGCGCACGTTCCGTCTTCCGCGGCGAGGAAACATCTCAAGGTTTGGGTGGGAGTTCAGGCACGGACGTTTCGGGCGTTGGTTCTGACGGTGGGGTCAAGTCTTCTTCCGAAACGACAGGGGAGATCTCTGTCTGCATCGTTTGCGGTTGGCGATCAAAGAGATAGAGATCGTGATAGGACAGCAGGCTGCCTTTTTCCAGATGAACGTTCTTCAGAGCGATGGCGTATTCCGTGCGAGCCCGATGGTAACGGATTTCAGCTTCCAGCACACGACGCTGAGCGTCCAGCAGATGGTCGACATCGATATCCATATCGTTGTCTTCTCGAACTTCGTACGCTTTCAGCAGCTCCCTTGCGGCCAGATGTCGATTGAAACTGTTCTGACAGGCTTCGTAGGCTCGCGCGGCGTCGGTAACGGCATTGGTCAGATTGTGGACCACTTCACGCTGTTGTTCTCGCTGAATGACGCGTTCCCGTGACAGCAGCAGTTCAGCATTTTGAACGGCCAGATGAGCTTTGCGGTAACCCAGCGGTACCCGATATTCAACTCCCAGCAGCCATTCCTGATTATTGCCGTCGAACATATTACCTACGGCCGACGGCGGAGCGGATGCGGAACCACCATCGCTGTGATTGATCAGGTCGTCACCAAAACCTCGAAAGCGATATCGTGCGACAGCATCCAGTCGCGGGTTCAGAAAGTTACGAGCGGCCAGTAGCTCCATCTCGCGCTTGTGAACCAGCATCTGTTGCCTTCGCAGTTCCGGACGCACCTGAATCGCTTCGTGCTGAATCTGATCCCAGTCAAAGACGATATCGGCTTCCGGTGGTTCATCTGCCGGGCGAATCAATTCCCCGTCCGTGATCACAAGTCCGGTCAACAGACGCAGTCGGCGTTCTGTTGTCTGAACGCCTCCGGCCCCTTCAAGGGTTCCGCCGCTGCTGCCGTTGCCGGAACGCGTTCCCTGAGTAATTCGTCCGGTGAGAGCTTCATCGACATCGGACCGAAAGCGGTAATACTGTTCGCGAGCCAGTGCTTCAGCGGCACCGGATTCGATATCGCTTTCCTGACGTGCCTTGATGCGGTTCCACGCTTCCAGAGACTGCTTCATGGCGTGAATGCGTGCATCCAGATCGCGATAAGCAAAATACAGATCCCAGTACGCATTCGTGACGTCGTTGATGTAGTTGCGAACCGAGATCTCGAAGTCTGTCTGGCTGATATCTGCATTTACGCGGGCGATGAGGAGACCGTTGTAGACTCCCGGAGCGCTGCCGGGCCCTGCGATTCGATTGAACTGCAGTCCGGCGCCCTGCAGCAACGGCTGGCGAATTTCGCCTTCCATGTAGGTATCCCACGCGGTTGGGAAGATGTTGCCGGGAGCATTATTTCCGTTGTACAGCGAAAGCGATCGCAGCGCCATCGTTGACCCCGTCGCCGTGGTTTTGGACAGCTCCAGTTGATAATCGTGAAGAGTCTGCTGGAACGCGTTTGTTCCGCCGGAGAAGAACGGGTTGTTGTACAGCTGGTCGTTCTTGTTGAAGAATGCCGACGCCTTCAGTTGTGCGTCGAACGCACTAAGTGCTGCTTCGGGGCTGAACCGCGGATCAGTTACGGCCAGTCCCCCTGTGAATCGAGACTGAATGCTGGCGGGATTTCGAAGGACCGTTCCCCCAAGTTCGCGCAGGACGTCTGAATTCTGCAGAGCAATGTGCAGAACATCATCCAGTGTCATGTCGCGGTACTGAATTCGGTCCAGATCCTCGCGGTGTCGAATCGTGACCGGTGCTGCGGAAAACGCGACGGTGTGAACACTGATGGCTGGCTGGTCGAGCCTCTGCTCGATGGGCTCAAGTCGGGAAACATCATTGGCGATGGTTTCTCGCCACGTTTCTTTCGACCGACATCCGCACAGGCTGATGGAAATCATCGCCACCGCAAGGCAGGTGATGATGGTCGTCCGCGCGATGAAACATCCACGTTGAGCAGTTCTGCTCAGACGCGGCATTTCACTTTGGAGTCCATCCGACATGCGGGCTATATCCATACAGCCGATTTTTGACAGATTCTGCAACGCATTCGCTGGTCAGAAACTTCGCCGTGTGAACATCGGCGGAGAACCAGTTGTGTCGGACCGTTCGGTCGATCAGCGAAAGGCAGGTGTTCCAGGAATGACTTCCCTGTATTCTCGGCATGTCGGGGAATCCGGAACTCACAGATCCTTGCTTCGCAGTTGCAGGATGCCCCGTTCTTCTCGCGGAAACCGGTGTTTTCCTTCGAACCATGAAGAGCGTTATAAGCGGCAAACTTGACAGAACGGTGTCGTTTCGTGGGATCCTGCTTCTGGGGGATATCGAGTGGTGAGTTCTGCCGGTTGCCGGCGATCAGGCCGACGGTCCGCTGTTTCACATTGGTCTCTCTGGTTCGGGCGTGCAGGGTTAGCCGTCATGTGCTGTCTGCACGGGCCATTCCGGGTCGAAATCATTAGACTGTCACGGAGATCACGACCGATCGGCGCTGTAAGTGTTTCGTTCCCTGCACGCGTGACGAGTGAATTCGTGAAAGATGTGCGTTGCGGCCTGATTGGTCAGAAGCGAAATCCTGAATTGAAGTCAAAGTCGCTCCGTCGCCTGCTGTCTGAAATTTGCAGAGCTTTGTTTCATCACATTCAATGAATCTGCCCTGGCTTACAAACTTTGAAGCAATGCTGGTCCGATTGGAACGCGGTGTCCAATCGGAGACGTCGACATTTCGTGATGTGATCGTCGCCACCAGGGAGGCTCTGAATTCTCTGGCGGCCGTCGACGACTTGCTGGTCTGGATTGTGCGAGGGGGGCAGGCGGAGCGAATTGATCAGAACGGATCTGTTGAGCGACTCACGCTGGAGGCGGCCAATCCTGTTTCCAGCGCGCCCGTTGCGGGGTGGTGTGACGACAATCGCTGTCTGATCAGCCGAACACTGGGCCGCAATGTACAGCTCGTGCTGGATGGACGGATTCGGTTGTTCACGGCTCCGCAGTCAGCGTTTCTGGATGGCATCGGCGCCGTTGCTGATCTGCTGGCATTGTTCACGGGACGGCAACTGTTGTCGCAGTATGAAAGTCGACTTTCGGTCCAGGATGTGATGGTGGAGATCATCCACCGCCTGCACAGTTGCCGTACCGAGCAGGAGATTGCGAACGTTGTCGCTCAGGACGTTGCTTCCGTTCTGGAACTGGGCCGGGTCAGCATGCTGGTTCGTCGCGGTGAAAGCTGGAAACTTCTGGCCGTGACGGGAACTCAGACGCCGGACGTCCAATCGGCTGCGGTCCGGGCCATGATTCAAGCGGTAGAAGACATCCAGCGTCTGGAACCGGACGGCCAGTGGCTGGACGCTGCCGCACGGCGAAGAATTCAGTCTTCCGTCGTTGCTGCAGCAGACGTGGAACCTCAGTGGTCCCGCGTCATCTCGCTGACGGACCGGTCCGTGGATCATTCACGAAAGAAATCTGAACCAGCTGCAGCAACCACCTTTCGCGACGACCGTTCGCCGGAAGTGTCATCAGGTCAGGATTCCGGGGGCGGTGATTCTGAGATTCAGCGAAGCAGGGCCGTTGTTCTTCTGGAATGTTTCGCGGGGGAAGAGCTTCCCGACGAGCAACTGCTTGGGGCTTTCATGCAGGCCGCAGGTGCAGCGTGGAAACGACTGGATGCAACTTCACGCGGGACGGTTGGCAGACTTCTGGATGCGATTCGACGTCGGTGGCTGCTGACGGCGGTTGCCGTCATCTTTGTGATGTGTGTCATACCGGTTCGATTCGAAGTGGACGCAGCCGGTCAGATTGTTTCGTCACGTCAACAGCGATTGTTTGCACCGGAGAACGGAACGATCGTCGAAGTTTCGTTTGGACACGAAGGGGCCGTGCGGCTGGGCGATGTGCTGTTGACCATCGACAGTCCGGATCTGGTGCTCCAGAAACAGCGTCTGGTGTCAGAAATTGAAACCGTGACGACGCGTCTGGCTGCGGTTCGCGCGGGGAGATTGACTGGCTCGGACCCTCGGCTGAGCGGCGATGAAAAGCAGCTGGCTGTGCAGATGGAAGGACTGCAGTCTCAGCTGGAACTTTTGAATCAGCAGATTTCCCGCCTGACCGTCACCGCACCTTTTGATGGAATTGTCTATCACCGAAACGCTCGGCAGGACCTCTCCGGTCGTCCGGTTCAGCGTGGTCAGTTATTGCTGGAAATTGTTCCCGATGATCCCGACTGGAGACTGGATCTGATGATTCCCGATTCCGTGACGGCGTACGTACGTGAGTATGCCGCGAAGTCCGGTGAGCCGATTCGAGTACGTTATCAGATTCGTTCTGCACCCGAGAAGCACTGGTCCGCGAGCATCGAACAACTTGATCAGGTTCTTCAGATACACGATGGACGAATGATCTGCCGCGCGTTTGCCGGTCTTGCTTCGATCCCGGATATCGAACTACGCCCGGGGACAACAGTTAATGCCAGAATCAGCTGTGGCACGCGCTCTGCAGCATTCGTCGTCTTTCGCGAGTTCATTGAAGTATGGCAGCGAGTGGTCTTCAACTGGCTGTGATCTGCGGTCTTGTTCGGATGCGTTGATGTACCGGAGACCAAGTGGTCAGTTGTCCTGTCGCGGGACCGTGGGCGTTTGTGAACGATTGTGGGCAGGGAAACTGAGAGATACTGAGTCAGTCGTCAGTCGTTATGAAACATGTGAAGCGAGGATGTAAAGATGTTGGGCGATTCCGGATCTGAGTTCGAGAAGCCAGTCACGGGTGAGATCGCGACGAAGCGTGAATCGTCAGCATGCCCGTGCCTCTGTTTGAGCAGGTCGACCACCGGAAGCGTCTCTGTGCCTGTGGTCGATGTTCTGCGTTCCTCGAATGTTGCTGGTGGTCACCGGATGACGATGGTTCTGAAGAATTGGTATCGCTGGATGTTCAGGATTGTTTCTCTGAGACCGAATCGTCGCTCAGGAGTCGTGATGTTCTGCCGCAGTACATTGATCTTTCTGTTCGTGACGGCTGCGGGGCGTTCCGGAGTTTGTCAGGAATCGGAGATTCGGGTTTCGCCGGTCACGATCAGCCTGATGCGTCAGGCGGAAATTCCGTGTCAGAATGCAGGAGTATTGAGTGAGGTTTATGTTCGGGAAGGCGATGCTGTTCAACGGGGTGATGTAGTTGCTGTGATGGAAAATGAACAGCAACAATTGATGTTGTCCACAGCCAGGCTGAGTCATCAGGTGGCACAGATTCAGGTGGGAGACGAAGCCGCCGTCGAAGCCGCGAGAGCTCAGTTAAAAGAAGCCGAAGCAGGGCAGCGTGTGCGTGAAGCGGCATTGAAGATTGCTCAGTTGGAGGCTCAGAGTGATGCGGCCGTTCGTGTGTCACAAGCGGAGACTCAGCTGCGGAAGATGGAACTGGATCGAGCGTCTCAGGCGAGAAGTTCGTTTGAGGGCAGTATCTCAGAGAGTCAGCTGGACCGTCTGAAGACGGCTGTGTTAAAGGGAGAGCTGGAGACCGAGAAGGCTCAGTCTGACCTGAAGTCCCTGCAGCTGCGGCCGGCAGCGGAACAGGCTGCGATTGATCAGCAGATGGAGGAAATTCGTCGCTGTCAGGCATTGCTTCGTCAGGAAGAAAAGAATCAGCAGATCGCAAAACTGCAGGTGGATCTTCGTCGCGACGAGGTCCGAATGGCCGAACTGCAGCTCGACACCCGCAGTATTCGTGCTGCCTTCGATGGTACGATCGTTGAGGTTCATCACCAGCCGGGAGAATGGGTTGAACCCGGGACACCGATTGCACGCATGATCGACCTGAAGACCTTGAGAGCCGAAGGATTTCTGAGTTCCGCTGTCGCCCGCAGGATTCACTCGGAAGCGCCCGTTCGAATTCTGTTGTCCGATGCGGAAGGGGATGTTTGGCTGGCCGGGAAAATCACGTTTATCAGCCCCGAAGTCGATCCTGTGAATCAGCAGGTTCGATTCTGGGCAGAATTTGATAACACAGAACATAAGGCTCTGCCGGGAATGTCGGCATCCCTGCTGATTCAGCCAGTCCCGTGACGAGAACTATATCACTGATGAGTGAAGTGTGAGGACAGCAGACGGCATGGCAGGTTGCATAAACGATGTTGCGTTCATTCACTGTCAGGCCATGATCAAAGTGGTGGATGTTATGAGGCTGATCAACGAGGTGAGACGGCGTGACTAACGGGTCAGGGGCTGAACCATCCGCACATCGCGATGGCCGTGTCGCACCAAAAGAAGGTGATTCCGTTGGATCGTCACTGGGATCGTTGCTGGGGGAGGTGACCGTCAGAGTGGATTCAGCGGGGGCGGACTGTCATGGCAACATACAGGCTTCGCTCAGTTCGTCTGGGGCAGAACCTTCGTCCGGAAGGTCAACCGGTCGATTGCCCTGGCGGAAACGCAGCGACCTTCAGTTCGCCGCTGATGAGGGAGGCGGCTGGATTGTCAAGGATCCTCTGACGCTGCAGTACCTGATCCTGAACGATCTGGAGTTCCACCTGCTTCAGTTGCTGGATGGCAGGCGCACTTTTGATGAGCTTCTTTCTGAGGTGCGTCAGCGCTTTACTGATCACAGACTTGCCAGGGAAGAACTGACCGGATTTCTGCAGATGCTGGCCGGTTGCGACTTGATACGCGCGGTGAAGGCGCCGTCACGAAGGGGGTCGGGTGATCGACCAGGCCAGTATTTTCAGCGCCTGGTCCTTCCTGTTTTTCAGGTGATGCGGTTTCGTAAATCGCTGCTGAACCCGTCGCGAAGTCTGGACGTCCTTTTGCCGTGGTTGAAATGGATCTTTACGTCTCAGGCGTTCATGGTTTTTGTCCTGTTGAATCTTCTGGCTGTGACGCTGGTTGGTCTGCGTTTTCACGAATTCGTTGCGCAGATTCCTGATGTCAATGATCTACTGTCACAGCAGAACATTCTGACGATGCTGGTCATCTTTATTCTGGTCAAGGTCCTGCATGAGGCCGGTCATGCTTTGTCCGCGAGACACTTTGGTGCGGAATGCAATGACTGTGGAGTCATGTTGATGGTGTTCACTCCCGTCCTGTACACGAGCGTGTCGGATGCCTGGATGCTGCCCGGGCGACAGCGAATGATCATTTCGGCAGCCGGAATCTTCGTCGAACTCCTGATTGCTTCCGTCTGTGGAATTGCGTGGTTCTTTGCAGTGCCGGGAGTCTTTCGCAGTTTGCTGACCAGTACGATTCTGCTGTGTTCCGTCAATACACTGCTGTTCAACGGAAATCCGCTGCTTCGGTTTGATGGATACTTTCTGCTGATGGACGGAATCCGAGTTCCCAACCTTGCCTCTCGCGCTTCGCAGCAGGTGCAGCAGCTCTTTCGAAACGCCTTCACGGGAATTCCGTCGCGCGATGTTGAACCGGGAAGAGCGATCCTGCTGGGGTACGGATTTCTTTCGGCCATTTATCGAGCCATTCTGACGATCGCTGTTTTGAAGCTGATCAATCACGTGTTTGCCGGTCACAATCTACGGGTCACGGGGGCTGTTTTCATGCTGATCGTGGCGTCGGGTTTCCTTGTGCTTCCCGTTGTTCGGCTGATCACTGCTGTGCGACACGATCTTCTGACAGCGACTCCAAATCAGGTGTGCCGGACATTCTTCAGGACGGCTGTTGCCGCTGTCATCGCCATCAGTCTGCTCCTTGTGCCGCTTCCATGCAGCGTCACTGCTCCCGGAGTCACTGAACCCGGTTCTTTCGCACTGTATTCCACGCTGTCGGGGAACGTTAAACCGTCCGTCCGGTACGGCGACCCTGTGGCTTCCGGGCAGATTGTGGCTGAACTGAAGAACTCTGAACTGGATCTCTCACGACAGCGGATGGAAGGACGCGTGCGGGAACTGCAGATTCAGCTGGATCTGCTGACTGGAAACGCGGCAACAGCCGGATCGTCGTTGATTCCCGCGCTTCGGGAAGCGTTGCGAGGTGCTGTCAGCGAACGACAGCAGTTTGAGGCTGAGACGGAAAGCCTGAAAATTCGCAGTCCTGTGTCCGGAGTTCTGTTCAGTCCTGCCGAAGTTCTGATGAACCCGTCAACGGATGTTCCCGTGCACTGGGTGGGACTTCCGCTGGAAGCGAAAAATACAAACGCGTGGCTGGCACGGGGAACGCTTCTGGGTTACGTGATCCCTCAGGCCCCGGTTTTGTCTGACCGGCGGGCGCATGAAGAATTGGTCAGAGACGGGATTCTTGTGACGGCATTTTTCAACGAAGACGATATTGAGCTGATTCGTCCCGGCCAGTCCGCTGCATTTCTGCTGAATGGTGGCGGCAACGAGTGTGTCACGGGAGCTGTGTTATCCGTGGCTCAGCTTGATCTCTCGTCAATTCCTGAACCGGTCGTCTTATCTCGTAAAGTGAACGCTCAGAAGACTGAGTCCGGTTATCGTCCGATGGCGGTCACCTATGCCGTGACCATTGCGGTGGATCGCGCATCTTCGGCATCTCTGCTGCTGAATGCTGTTGGTGATGTCCGAATTGACGTCAGGAGATCCAGTCTGGCGGGGCGTTTTGTTCGTTTTGTGCAGCAGACGTTCTGATGACCTGCCTCCATCCGCGCACGAAAAACTCAACGACCGAAAACAGTCGTTGAGTTTCGCGAGGATTGACAGTTGATGGATCTGATCACTTCATGAAGAAATCCGTCGGCCCTCGAGTGGTGTAGTAAGGGTATTGATAGACAGCTGCCGGCGTATTCTGCTGCGGGTAGGTCAGATTCTTCGGAACGTCGTATGTGTGGAAGTTTCGGTGAACCGGGTGGAACGGAAGGTTCAGGCAGGGACCACATTGCGGACCGCAGCTATGGCACGGCATTCCCGGCTGACAGGAACCACCGGGCGGACAGCCCATTCCCGGATCGCAGTAGCCGCCATTGCAGGCTCCGCTTCCCGAGTAGGAATCACCATAGCCGTCTTCATACGACGCAAATGCGCCGCCTGGACTTTGTCCTCTCATCGTGGGAGAGGTGACGGAACATCCCGTTGTGGCCAATCCAATCGCCCCCGAAAGCAAGAGCATCCAAATTCGGGTCTGCATAACCTTCGACTCCCTTCATCCCCTCGATTCGGCTGTCGCCTGCAACCTGACAACGGTCGAGGCAGCGCCTGCGGCGTCTGCACAGTGGTCAGTGACCGCCGTGTTATCGTTATCGGCAATTCGATCGTTGAATCGTGCAAAATCCCTTCATTTCCTCCAGATGTTGAAACAGGAAGTTTGAGAGATCTTGCGGAAATCCGGTAACAGAAATAAAGTGAGGCCAAATCCGCAGAACCAACTTCCGAAAGTGGCTTTTGAGCCTTTCGATGTTGCACCACCTGCGGCTGATGAATTCGGGGATTGTCTGTGAACGATGCAGGCACTCTCCCTCTAATTGCCTCGTGACGAGTATCCAAACTCGCGCGGTCAGACCACTACCGGTGTCTAAGGGAGTAGTACTGTGCATATCGCGGCATCGACGCGAAGTCTTTGGGATTTGCCTTTTGCTGCCGCCTGCGCGCAGTTGCAGGATATAGGGTTCGACAAAGCGGAAATCTGGATCAGTGACGAATTCGATCAGCTGAAAGTCGAAAGCATCGTCAGGGATCGCGATTCTGTCATTGCCAGCTTTCGGGATGCCAGCCGACTGAGCCCCGTCGCCATTTTTCTGGAGACGGAAGTCAGCATGCCTGATTTTCATCACGTGGTGGCATTCGCGAAGAGCCTCAGGATTGCTCAGATCACGATTGAGGCTTCGCCACTCGGGACCCCATTCAACTCCGAGATCGATCGGCTTCGTGAGCGGAATCATTTGTGTATCGAGGAAGGGATTCGGCTGTCAATTCTGACCAGAACAGGTTTGTTGACCGAAGACCCCCATACCGCCATTGAGCTTTGTCAGTCTGTCAAGGGGATGGGAGTTACGCTGGATCCGAGCTACTACACCTGTACTCCGCGTGGTGAGGTTAATTTCGATGTGGTTTTCCCCTACGTGAACCACGTTCAATTGCGAGATACCTCTCCGACGCAGATTCAGGTCCCCGCGGGACTTGGTGAGGTGGATTACAACCGGATTACGTCCGCTCTGCGTCACGAAGGCTATAACCGTTCGCTCAGTGTGGATCTTCTTCCGCGAACGATGGAAGGCGAAGAGCGGTTGCTGGAAATGCGAAAGCTGCGACTGCTGCTGGAATCGCTGCTCTGATTCCGGAGACGTCCG
>JAGQPY010000017.1:0-7568 GCA_020426485.1 Planctomycetaceae bacterium | reverse complement strand
CGTCACGTCGCCGACATGTCTTTGATGGCGGATTCGAAGTCCAGTTTCATCTGACTCTGGTCCCGTATCCCCAGCTCTCTGAACAGCAGGCTGGGCTGAATATCCGTGTTGTTCTGATATTTTCCGCTGCGGTATTCCGTCAGCGCGCCGTCCACGGTGTGGTAAAAGATCTGGCACACCTGAACTCCCGGATAGATTCGCACGGGCTGGACGGCAAACATTTCCAGAGTCCAGTAGCCGCAGAAACCAACATCGCCGAAGCCCGCGGTGACATGGACAAACAGTCCCAGCCGACCAATGGAAGATCGTCCTTCCAGCATCGGAACCAGGTTTCGCGTTTCCGTATATTCGATCGTGCGGCCAAGATAGAGCTGACTCGGCTGAAGGACCAGTCCCTCGGGCGGGATCGTGATTCTGCGAAAGCGATTCGGACGTTTCATGTCCAGAATGATCTCTTCGTAAACCAAGAGCTCATCATGGAGTCTCAGGTTGTAGCTGTTGGGGTTCAGCTGCGACTCCTGAAACGGTTCTATTTTAATGTTCGAACCAAGCTGGGCTTTGATTTCGCTACCGCTGAGGATCATGGAAGGGCCGTCCGGTTTCGATATGGAGTCAGGAATCTCGAACGAAAAGTATTCAGCAGACGCCCTGCGTCGTGGATGATGTCTGAGGATGCACGCACCGGATCTTTCCGGATCCGCCACGGGACGGAATTCGCTTTGGTTTGACGCACGAAATTCCGTATCCACTGACGAACGCTGACAATAGAGACTTGCGAGCGGAATGAGGTTCTCAGAACCCCGGGCAATGCCTCAGAGAGCCATTATTGGTTTTGTTGGGGTTCTTAACCGAATCGGAAACTCGACGCCGTCTCGCGAGATAACGAACTCTGTGCATTCCCCTGAACTGTTTCTGAGGCACCGAAATCAGGATGTGTTTTGGTGTGGCCGCGATGCAGGAAAGGTTATGCTTTGCGTTGGATGACTTCAAGCGGCGCGGGCTGGCGGGAATGAAACCGCGGGCAATGCCAAAGGCCGCGATTCTGTTGCTTCAGTAACCGGGGCTGGTGTTTTTGTACTGGAAGTGCGGATCTGTGGTGATCTGAAAGAGTTCTGATGTGGACAAAAATCTGTGGCGTGACACGCATTGAGGATGCACGCCGGATTGTCAGCCTGGGGGCGGACGCGATCGGTTTGAATTTCTACCCGGCGTCAAAGCGACATGTGGCTCCTTCTGTCGCGAAAGCGATTTCGGATGCTGTTCGAGGCGAAGTCTGTGTGGTGGGTGTTTTTGTCAATGAGGCCCCCGAGAAGATCATTGAGCTCGCGATGAGTCTGTCGCTGGATGCAATACAGTTTCATGGCGACGAAGATGCGCATGCGATTGCGACCGTTGCGCGGAAACTTCCTTCCATCGCCATCATCCGGGCGGTGCGGCTGGATTCAGAAAACGTCGACGCGACTGCGGACCACATTGCCCAGGTCATTCGCGCTGTCTCGGGGACGACCGAACGTGGTTCTCTGAACACAGAGTCGATTCTTCCGGCGTTTTCCGTTCTGATTGATGCACATGTCCGTGGGGCCTACGGAGGGACTGGTCATCGTGTTGACACCGAGACAGTCGAACGTTTACGCCGAACGTTGCAGGATCTGCTTGTCTGCAATCGGTTACAGTTGCCACCGATGATACTCGCCGGCGGACTGACTCCGACGACCGTGGGGCAGGCCATTCGATCTGTGCGACCCTGGGGGATTGATACGGCCAGCGGCGTCGAATCTGCTCCGGGCATTAAGGATGACGAGCTGGTGCGACGCTTTATTCGCGAAGTCGTCGGCACTGTCCCTGCTGAAAATGAATCCGGCCGACCATGATGAACTGCAGCCTCGGATTTGGGTGAATCGTTCTCATATCTCACGATATCGCCCACACGGGTCTCGCGGATATGGGAGCCTTGATAAGATTCTGCTGGTTCTTATGAGTGCGCAGCACGGGTCAATGGTGTCGCAAATTCCTTGGTTGCAGATGCCGGTCGCGTGGCTCGGATCCGGATCGGGTTGTCTTGTCAGGCATTTCGGGTTTGGAAACGGCGTTCTTCCCGATCGGCAGAGTTGATCGTCATGAATGATCGGCCGCCGTGGTCGAAGGTGAATGAATTCACCAGCAGACGGCAGTCTTCGGCGGTGACACAAGAGAAAGTGAAGAAGATGACCAATCATCCACATCGCCGGCAGGACACTGCATCCGATTCCACAGAGACACAGCCTGTCTCTGAAAGGTCTCGATTGCTGGAGATCATCGGCGTCCTTTCTGCAGTCGGCTTCTTTCTTGGTGTCTTTTTGGCGTGGCGTACCCAGATGGGCGGACTTGTTACACAGCGGCAGTTCGATCAACTGGCGGAAGGGCAGACCCTGGAGGATGTGGAAAAGATTCTTGGCAAAGCGGACAGGGCGGAACCGGAGAAACTGGAGTTTGGTGTCCGGAGTCAGGTGCTGATCTGGGAGAACAGCAGCGACTCCCGAATCGCGTGTACATTCGAAGAAAATCGGCTGCGTTCCAGGAACGCAAAGAATCTTCCGTGAGCCTCGTATTCCGGCGTGTGACAGACATGGTGTCACCGGTTGCATGGTAAACTTGATTCGCCATACTACCGGCGGTTGAGTTCATGATGGAGTCAGGGTCAAACGTACCTGGCTCTCGCAGCACAATTAACCTTTTGGGGATGCATCCGAAGATGTCAGATATCAGAACCGGTGCGGTGAGTTTGAAGGGCAATCCAGTTGACCTGGCGGGCGCGGCGTTGAAGGCCGGAGATGCGGCACCGGACTTTTCACTCCAGACAAATGCTCTGGAAGATGTCACACTGGCGTCTTTCGCGGGTAAAACGCTGGTGATTGCAGCTCTTCCTTCATTGGACACCCCGGTGTGTCATGAGGAAACACGACGCTTCAATTCAGAAGCCGCAGGTCTGGACAACGTTGAAGTTCTGGTTGTCAGTATGGACCTGCCGTTTGCGCAGAAGCGATGGTGCGGTGCGGAAGGAATCGACAAGGTCAAGACGCTCAGTGCACACCGATGCACCGATTTCGGTACGAAGTACGGAGTGCTGATCAAGGGCGGGAAACTGGATCGCTGTCTCGCTCGAGCAATCTTTGTTGTGGGCAGTGACGGAAAAGTGAAGCACGTCGAGTATGTGAAAGACATTTCGGAGCACCCGGACTACGCGGCGGCTCTGGCCGCTGCAAAGGGCTGATCGTTTTTCAAAAAAGCCATGGTCGATTCGGGCATCGAGTTTCATCTGCCGGCTGCGTGCCTGCGGAGTCGTTCAACATCACAACCTTCCTGATGATTCGCAGACTAGTCAGTGTGCATGGACCTGTACGGGCGATTTCCGGTTCGCGCTGTGACGTATTGGGTGAGGTCAGATGACGGCGGCAAACGGGCTGTCGCAGTTCGGTGACCAGTCGTCTGCCGGCGGGCGAGCACCTGCTTGCTCTGCAGGCCGGAATGATCCGGACTCACGTCCTGCCGAAGCCGCTGAGGTGATTCTCCGCCGGCTCGGTTCTTCAGGTGAGGATGCCGGATTGAAGACTGCTGTCGTCCTTGGTTCCGGACTGGGAGCCGTGGGTGATCAACTGCAGGAACTGGGAGGGACGGCTGTTTCCTTCGCCGATATACCGCACTTCCCGACCCCATCGATCGAAGGGCACGCTGGCCGGATGATCTTTGGGGCAGGGCGGTTCCAGCGGTCTGTCGTTCTGCAGGGGCGGGTGCATTACTACGAAGGTCATGAGCTGCCAAGCGTTACTTTTGCAATTCGAGTTCTGGCGTACCTTGGCATTCAGCGCCTGATCCTGACGAATGCTGCGGGAGGTGTCCGCGACGGAATGTCAGCCGGTGACCTGATGCTTATTGAAGGGCACTGGACCTTTCTGAATGTCTCTTCGCCGGCACCTCGTGAGACGGCTTCTGTGTATCGAAGTCGCTATCAGATTTCGGACGGCATCTGGAATCGCGGTCTGCTGCAGCTTGCCGGTCGAGTGCCAACGCCTCTCAAGATCCATCGAGGTGTTTACGCTATGATGTCCGGGCCGAATTATGAAACTCCGGCTGAAGTGCGAATGCTGCAGCGACTGGGTGTCGATGCGGTCGGGATGAGTACCGTTCCTGAAGCGTTGGCCGCCGGGCACCTGGGGATGAAAGTGCTGGGGGTTTCCTGCATCACGAATATCGCCAGCGGTCTCACGCCGGACAGACTCAGCCATCAGGATGTCAGCAAGACTGCTCAACGTGTGCAGGAACCGTTCTCCGAATGGATGCTGAATCTGTTGGCCACAGTTTCCGAGTCTGATCAGGATGCAAACGATTGCTGATCAGGCCTCGGTCTTTTGGTTCGTGGCCGGTTCCGGTGTAATGGCGAGTGCATGCTCGGTTTTGCTGCGGCCATCTGACAGACCCGTGCCGCGTCAGATCTGTGTTTGCGGTCGAGACATTGGGCTGCCTCGCTATGGCTTCGGCTTTTTCTCTGCGTTTGCCCTGACAATCTGAAGCAGTCGTTCCCATCCGGGATGTTTGTGGAAGGAATTCAGATCCGGGTCGCGCAGGACATGGTCCGGATCGTCAACGCCGCTTTCTCGCTGAATTGACTCCTGCAGCAGAGCGAAGCCTCGCTGGAGATGCTGTTCACGTTCAGCGTCGTCCGTTGTCATTTCCGCCACACGACCGTAAATGCAGGCGGTGTTGTAGATTGTCCATTTTCGCAGGTCTGTCTGCAGGTCCGGAACAATGGAAAGAATTCTTTCGCCCAGTTCGATTCCCTGTTCAATCTTTCCGGAGCGAACCAGTGTCAATGCGATCAGGCTCTGGTTAATCGGATCCTCGGGGTTGAGGCGATCTGCCATTTCCATATCCGGCGAGGCTTTATCAATGTCGCCGGATCGCAGGTAGAGTGAGGCACGCGACACGTAGACGGTGTCGTAGAACGGATCTTTCTGCAGAATGTCCGAATAAACCTTCAGTGCTTCTTCGTAGTTTTGTTCTTTCCCAAGTTTATAGGCTTCATACGCCTGCCGACGATGCGGATTACGCCCGTGAGCCAGAATGCTTTTGGTCTGCGCTGATTCGGCCAGCTTCTGCACATGCGACAAAGCACAGCGGTTGATCCATCGTCTGGCTTCCGGATAGAGCGATGTCGCCAGTTGCATCAGAACGATGTTCATCACTCGCTCCAGCTGGCCATCCATGGTGTTCTGTTCTTCGATCTGCTGCTTCAGAGTTTCGGCATACTCCAGCAGAACCTCTGTCGCTTCAATGGATCCATCCAGCTGCAGGAGTCGCAGAGCTTCATTCTGCGTCGCGCTGCCTGGATCGAGGCATTTGCGGCACAGACTCAGCCATGTCGGGTGATGAAGGCCGGCGGCTCGCTTGAGCAGATGAACCTGTTGTGACTGGTCGTGCTGATCGAAGTTGTTCAGAAGTTCTTCGAATGCTGTGTCGGACTGACAGGTAAGTCCGATGCGAAACGCTTCTCCTTTCAGCGTCGACGACAGACCCGTTGATCGGGAAATTCGAAGCAGTGATGCACCGTAGCTGTGGTCCGGGAACTGTTCGATCGTGTTCAGCAGTGTCGCTGTGATTCCAGGATTGGCAGCCACTCCTCGAGGTGCAAACCTCTGGCGAAGCACTTCTTTTCTGTGTTCGGGCAGTTCGTCTTCGACTTCCGTTTGAGATGGCAGTCGCTGAGCGATATAGGCCTTCGCAAGCTGGCTGGCGGCCGGGTTGGAATCGATCACGAAGCCCAGAACCTGATCCTGTATCTGTGGGTCGGAAATCTTCAGCAGGTAGGTTCCGGCGACATCGGTAAATATCGCCTGATCTTCACTCTTCAGAAAGCTGAGCATGTGCCGCAACAGGGTTGAGTCAACCGTCGGTCGGCGGGTTGATGAAGTCGACGTGATTGAATCGTCGCCTGGCAGGAGTTCTTTTTCGTCGGCTTTGGGAGTTTCAGCTTCACCATTCGGCGGCAGGCTTTCCGCCTCCGTTTCGGCTGGTTCGGAATCGTTCAGGCAGTACTGCCTGAGTTGGTCATCTGCAAATTCAGAAATCATCTGCACACAGCGGTGATTCCTGGCCTGCAGGATTTCCCGGACGATCGCTTCGCGGAGGGCGGGGTTCTGCCGAGCTTCATTTTGCCAGGTCCTTCGCAGCAGTTCGTCAGCTCCAGGAGCGATCGAGCGTACCATCGAATGAATGGCTCCTGTACTGACAGCAGGTTCCCTGGACCGAACGAGCACATCCAGCAGCGGAACCGACCCTGCGTAAGGAACACGATGCAGGTTATTGGCCAGTGTCGGCAGCGAGCTGCTGTGGTCCCTGATCGCGCCGCTCACAATGCTTTCAAGCTGATTGGGCGGTAGTCGGTCGATGCCACCTTCAATCGCGACCATTCGAATACCGTTTTCAGGGTGATGAAAATCGGCAACGACCGACTCAAGGTCTGCATCGTCGTACACGGACTGCATCGCCGCACTGATCGCTGCATCGCGGCCGACGTGAAGAAATGCGCTCGATGTTCTGAAGTAGATTCGTCGACTGGAAGCGGGATTAAATCCCGAAACATGAAACTCGTCAAACTGAACCGGGCAGCGATTCCTGATCTGTACCGGCATCTGACGTACGTCGAAATCCTTGCGAGCTGTACTCAGCCATGCCAGGAGTGCATTTGCTGTCGGGGAGTAACCAGACGTTTCTGAATCCGCAGCGCGGATGTCCAGTACGACTCGTTGAAGTTCGCTGCGGCTGAGTTTCACCAGAGTTTCAGACAGCAGCCAGATTTCCATATTGTCAAGAGGTCGATGTGTTTCGATAACCGCAAGGCAGTTGTCGGGGCCCATTTTCAGAACGGTTTGTCCGGACAGCAGGCGGATCACCTTATTCAGGGAGATCTCTGCCGCGTCGTCTCCCGATTTCCACGTGAGTTCGAGAGCAGGTTCGTGAGGGTCCGCTGAGATCAGGCTGAACGCCAGGGCGCCTTCTGAAACACCGTCGACCGCCAGAGCTTCCTCCGTGGGAATCGGATTCACAACGGCTGGATTCTGCGTTGATGGAATCCTGTTGCACTGCAGGTGGAACTGATCAGAGGAAATGCGGGCGGGTGTTTCGGAGTTGTTCCGAACCCGGACCTGGAGTTCAACCTGTCCCTGAATGGCATCCAGTGAAAGTGATCGGAGCCGGACTTCCAGGATTTCAATCTCGACTCCCTGGCGGCTTCGAAACATCGCAGACGGAGGCACCCGAGTTGCCACATTGGTCGCGCTGAGTTCGTCGGCACTGACCCGATGCAGGAAGTTGTGCTGAAGAAGTGCGCTGTGCAGAAGAAAGAAGTTCGCGATCACAAAGACACGCAGGATTCTCAGTCGTAATCGCCGGCGATGAATCTGACCATCGGTTGACGGATCCCGGCCTGACGGAAGACTGACGGCGCGAGGTGGTCGGTTGAGACAGCAAAACGCGCGCCTGCGCTGCTGCGTGCAGGTCGTCGACGGAATGGGATCAGACGCCTTCGTGGCCGG
>JAGQPY010000179.1 GCA_020426485.1 Planctomycetaceae bacterium | reverse complement strand
GCCGTGCTGATGGGTGGCTGTGACAAGACAACGCCCGCTCTGCTGATGGGCGCGCTCAGCGCTGATGTGCCTTCCATCTACATGCCCGGCGGTCCCATGAACAAAACCAGCTGGCGCGGCGATTCGCTGGGCAGTGGCAGCGACGTCTGGAAGTACTGGGCCGAACGCGGTGCCGGACGACTGGGCTGTGACGCGTGGTGCGAACTGGAAGATCACATCGCGGCGTCTCCCGGACACTGTATGACCATGGGCACGGCATCCACGATGACATCCATCACCGAAACCATGGGCATGTGTCTGCCGGGTTCCGCTTCTGTTCCTGCCACTCACTCTGCCCATTCACGCATGGCGTCGGCGACGGGACGGCAGGCCGTTGAACTGGCATGGTTTGATGTTCGGCCGTCTCAGATCATGACGGCCGATGCCTTCGACAATGCCGTCACCGCTTTGATGGCGATGGGGGGATCGACCAACGCCATCGTTCACCTGCTGGCGATGGCCGGTCGAGCTCAGGTGCCGCTGACACTGGAACGCTTCGATGAAATTTCTCAGACGACTCCCGTGGTGGGCAATCTGCGTCCCGCGGGCAAATACGTGATGGGCGATTTGTTTGAAGCCGGTGGCCTGCGAGCTTTGCTGGCCGAGATCGCCGATCTGTTGAAACTGTCTGCTCCCAACGTGGCCGGTACGACGCTGGGGCAGGCCATTGCAGGGGCCGAAGTGTATGATCGCGATGTCATTCGCGAACGAAGCAACCCCATCTGCGTGAACAACAGTCTGGCAGTGCTGCGAGGGAATCTGTGCCCGGATGGAGCCGTCATTAAACCATCTGCCGCGGAAAAACATCTGCACCAACATCGCGGACCGGCCGTCGTCTTCCGCAATTACCCCGATCTGAAATCCCGCATCGACGACCCGTCACTTCAATTGACGGCCGATCACGTGATCGTTCTGCAGAACGCCGGCCCTCTTGGCGCGCCGGGCATTCCGGAATGGGGGATGCTGCCGATTCCAAAGTATCTGCTGGAACAGGGTGTTCGCGATATGGTGCGAATCAGCGATGCTCGCATGAGCGGCACCAGCTATGGAGCCTGCGTGCTGCACGTCGCACCGGAATCCTTTGTGGGCGGTCCGCTGGCGTTTGTCCGCGATGGTGACATGATTTCGCTGGACGTCCCGGCCAGAACTCTGCAACTGGAAATCAGTGACGAAGAACTGGCCGCTCGCAAAGCATCGTGGGTCGCCCCCGAGAACAAATTCACGCGAGGCTACGGTCGACTGTATTTCGAACAAACCACGCAGGCCAACGCCGGTTGTGACTTCCGATTTCTTCACGCCGATGGCAGCGTCGACGACGAACCCGCGATTTACTGATCTGTCTCGCCCGACAGGCTGCGGCGAATATGCTTCCTTGTTTCCACGAGCAAGCTGCCAGTCAGCATTTCTGAACAGGCAAGGCACACTCGTGAGCGATTTTCACCCCGTCACATCGTCCAGGACGGAAGATTCGTTCACTGGGACGGCCCGGTGTTTGAAAGTGTAGTTTCAGCTGGACAGCCCCACTTTGGAGTGCGGGGACTTGTACCCGCTTTGGATCTTTCTGACGGTCGATCGCCAACACGCGCCTTTGATTTTCAGAAGCATTCACGAGAACTCAGGAGGCAACGATTCTTCGTTGAATCATTCAATCGGCAGAAGCGCGGTCCCCAAGGTCTGCTGCAGAATTCGTCAGAATTCCGTCCTTGGTCTGTAGCGGAATTCGTCAGAATTCCGACGCTTCTCGCTGATCGCCACCCGGACAGACTCCACCGAGCTTGCCTCGGTGGTGAACAGACTGGAAAGCTAAGAAGCAGGAGATCTCATTTCCAGCCGAGCAGTCGTGATTGCCACCGACACAAGGTCGGTGGCGATCAGCGGGAAGTGTCAGAATTCCGAGCGATTCAGAGTCGCTGACCAATTCTGCTGCCGGTCAATTCTCACCTGCCGTTCGCCGAAAATTGACGTGTTCATTCAAATCCAAAGCGGTGACAGGTCGCCGCACTCCAAAAGAAAAGCTGGCGCTGCCCAGTTACGATCGTCCTGAAAATCAGTGGCGGAAGCGGCCGGCTTCCGCCACGAAGTTCTTCACAGTCATTTCTCGGCGGGTCCTTACCGACACCAACGGCAGTCTCACTTCGCGATGTTGTAGACCAGCAGCTTATCCATGTCTCTTAAAAACAGCTGACCGTTGGCGATCACCGGGTGAGACCATGCGGGGCGTGAACTGCGGTCTGGTTGAACAAAGCGCCCCAGTTCCTGATAGCTGTCCGATTTGGCCGCCAGCAGAACCACATCACCGCCTTCGTGTCGAAAAACGATTTTTCCATCGGCATAGACGACCGAGCCCTTCATGCTGCGTTCTCGCCAGGTCGGCTGTCCTGTCTTCAGATTAACGCACGAAAGAATGTCTCCGCTGGATCCGTAAACGAAGCCGTCCAGATACACCATGCCGCCGTGATGATTCTTCATGTCGCGAGTATGGTAGACGCCGTTGGCCGTTGTCATATTGCCTCGCGATGTCAGGGTCACCAGTTCCGCTCCAGTGCCGTAATCGGATGAACTGAAAACCTGATTGTCAATGATCAACGGAGTCGCGCAGTTGGCCGTGCCGTTGGAGGACTTGTTCTGCCCCCACATCGCCTGACCGTCCTTCGTTCGAATGCCGACGATGCCTTTGCTGGTAAACACCACGTACTGTCTGACGCGTCCGGCCGTCGCAATCACGGGTGACGCATACGATGCCTGAGGACTTTCGGGGACCTGCGATGCCCAGCGGACAGTTCCGGTTTTCGCATTCAGAGCCACGACGGTTGCTCGACTTCCGCCTGGCGTGCAAATCACGGTTCCGTTGTCCACCAGCACGGATTCGCTGATGCCCCAGGTGATGTTCGAACCGCCGAATTCCTGCAGAATATTCTTCTTCCAGACAGTCTGGCCTGTCGTCGCATCGCAGCAGATCAGGTCACCGTTGCCTCCCAGAGCATACACCATTCCGTCGACCACGGTTGGAGTTCCACGAGGTCCGTTGCCCTGACCTTCGCGATATTCGTCGCCGTTTCGCGTCTTCCAGACAATTTCGCCTGACCTGCGATCGACCGCAATCACGTGCTCACCGCCATCGATATTTCCCATCGTGTACAGCAGGTCGCCGACGACTGCGACGGTCGAATAGCCTTCGCCCAGTCCGGTCACGGTCAAGACTCGCTCCGGTCCTCCGTCCGGCCATTGATCCAGCAGCCCTGTTTCCCTGGACAGGTTATCGCGAGCGGGGCCACGAAACTGATTCCAGTCGTCCGCATGCAGTCCGGAACGGAACGCCAAAACCGTCAGCAACACCGACACCAGGTTCTTCATCAGATCTCTTTCGCGAAGTGACCGCAACAACAAAGAGAGAAAAATGCACTCCGTGCCCGCCAGAGCCGACACGGCAGTCAACGGGCAACTGAATCAAATCGGAAAGAACACTTCGGTAACAGCTGTTGAATCATCGAGTTAACGTTGTTCATCCGATTTTATGGGCAAGGTCATCACCAGTGCCGCCACCCGTCCCGCCCGCCGTTCGCTCAGCGACGGCAGATGACAACGAATACACCCGGCCTGCAGCGGCACCGCGGCCGCTCGATGAAACTGACCCCCTTCGATCAGTTCGAACGCAGCTTCACCGCCGGAAAGTGCCTTTGCCGCCGCTTTTTCGAAACCTTCCCTGGGCTCATGGTCCAGATTCATGGCCGGAGTATTCACGGCAATCCACCGCGTCGCGCCGCCCGTCTGGTGATCAATTTCGCGAAACACGTCTTCCATGGCCAGAGCCGGCAGGATATCGCGTTTTTCGGCATCAAAATATTCGCGATGGACGACATGCAGCATCGCAAGATACGTCTGATGCTGAATGACGGAATGTCGTCGAGCCTCATCGACACTGCCAAAGGTGATTGCTGCAGGCAGCTGCTCCTGCGAATTCTCCGCAGACTCAGCGAGCACCGACCGACCTTCCAACGACGTCTTCGCACCGTCTGTTTCGTCTGCTCTGATGGATGACGATGTCAGGAAACTGCTGCTAATGAACACCGCAGCGAATCCCCAACGAACCAGCACGACCTGCTCAGACTGTCGGCTCCGCTGAGATTGCGACTTCTCCATGGCAACACCTTCCTCAAATCAAGATCACTGCCGGGACTCGATTGCGTCCGACTTTCGCGGACGACCAACTCGCCAGAACGCCGACAGGAGCGTCTCGGCGTTCTGAACATTCCGCGCCGAGCGCCTCACCGTGCCTATCGGTCAAAGGGCCCGGCCTTTGTTACGGCATGACGAACTGGTGACCTTCCGGCTTGACGGTCAGAACAGGACACGGCGACTTGCGAACCACATTCTCGGCCACACTTCCCATCAGCAGGTGAGTGAGACCGGATCGTCCGTGTGTACCCAGCACAATCAAATCGACATCCTGCTCTTTGGCGTACTGAATAATTTCGTAGAACGTCGCACCGACTCGTGTGGCTCGAATAATGTTTCGTCCATTCTCCCAGTCGCCAGGAAGCTTGTTGAGTTCTTCCATCGCGGCCGCTTCGATGGCCGATGCCTGCTCAATCAAGCCTGCTCCACCCAGACCTCCCGCTTCCGGAATCAGCATCGCCGGGTCCGGACAGACATGCAGCAGATGCAGTTCGCTGTCAAAGCGAGCCGCAATTGCACACGCATATGTCAGAGCGGGACGGCTGAATTCACTGAAGTCCGTCGGAACAAGAACCTTTTCCAATCGAATCATTACATCCTCCTCTTCAGGATTTTTTCCTTCACCAGATTTCGTACGGCCGGAGTCCTGACGTGGTGCGCCCTGTTCGCCGGACCGTTCCCGTGGGAAGTTGTCTTTCAAAAAAACTCATCCAACCGCGTCGGACGGAAAAACGTGCTGCTGTCCGCCGCAGTCCGTGGTCGCAACCGATGAGTTCTTCCCAACGAAGAAACATAAGCTGACAGAACATGATGACAGGTTCCACACACACGAAGATACGTGGCTGATTTCTGTCAAAACTTCTGCAACCTCACGTCACAAATCCACAAACGACTGACAGACGCATCTGGTGTGCCAGTTGGCGATCCGAGCCAATTATGAACATTCCGGCGTTCAAACGACAAGTCGCCTGTGCGAAGTGGCACACCTCGCACAGTGGCCGTGGAGAACAGTCGCCCTGCGATGGCCACACCAAAGTCTGGCTGAAACACCCGGCCCATGACCGAACGACGGTCGTCATCAATCAGCGGAGCGATCCGGCTGCTTGGTAAAGACGATCACATGTTGTCGAGGCAGTGCGGCGATGGTTTCACTCCACTTGAGTCGAAATTCGGGCTGTTCAACTTCCTTAACCGCCTGAGCTTCCGACATCTTGTGAACCAGTTTGATGGGAACGGTTGGATCTTCCATACGATATTCCACCAGCACCACGCGCCCGCCGGGGCGAATGGCTTTGCTGATGTCGGCCATCATTTCGTAGGGGAATTCAAATTCGTGGTACACGTCCACCATGATCGCCAGATCAATCGATGATGGTGCCAGCGACGAGGACTGCTGGGTTCCTCGAATGGGAATGACGTTGTGAATGCCTTTGGTGCGAGCATTGTCCTGAAGCCGCAGCAGCATCTCGTCCTGCACGTCGACTCCAATGACATAACCGGACGGCAGAACCTGTTCTGCCATCAACATACTGATCACACCACTTCCCGCGCCGATGTCGGCAACCACGTCACCGGGTTTCAGTTTCAGGGATTTAATCAGCAGAGTCAGACGTTCTTCTTCTTCGCGACTGTCACGTTCCAGCCACAGCGCGCCGGCGAAGCCCATCACATGAGCGATCTCGCGGCCCATGTAGAATTTCCCGATGCCGTTGGGATCGTGATCGGCTCGGTAATCGTAGCGATCGCTTTCCGCCGCAGCGCCGGCCTCACCAACGGTTTCCTGCGCTGCTGCGGGTCCGCAGATGAGCAGCAATACTAACAGAGTTGAATGACTTTTCATGAACACGTTTTCATTCTGCAAATGCATCCGGACGACAGGCGAAGTTCATCACAGCAGAGACTTCGCAACATTGCGACAATGAGGTTGATGATCAGTCCGCACCTGCAGACTGATCATTCAGCTCAATGTAAAGCGGAAGGTGACGGTAATAAACTTCCAGCATCAGCAGATTCAGGCAGGTCACATAAAGTCGTCCTCCGGATTTTCCCCATGCGTCACGTCCGGGTGTTTCAGTATCCCAGCTGCCTCGCTGCGAACCACCTTTCTCCTGAGTCTCCACCAGCATGTCGCGCAGTCCGGCGTTCCAGTCGTTCCAGAAATCGCCCTGCATGTGAAACATCACCTGCGTGGCGTAATACCAGTAATAGACGTCTCGTGATGACTGATTGGGCAGTCGCTGCTGAAGATACGAGGCTCCGGCCTGCAGTGCAGAATCGGTTCGATCGGCTCCCAGATACTGCCGCATCAGCAGCCCTTCCGCCGTCATCGAATCCGTCGGTTCTTTGGAAGGATGATAAGCAAACCGGCCCGGTGCTTCCTGAGATTCCACGCCGTTGAGCCAGTGCTGCACGCCATCTAACGTATTGCGAGGCACACGCAGTCCTGCCATTTCCGCGCTTTTCAGAGCCATCAGTTGCCAGCCGGAAACAGAGGTGTCGGATTCGAACTGCGGCAGATATCGCCAACCTCCTTCCGTTGGGTGTTGACATTCGCAAATGTAGTTGACGGCTTTTTGTGCGGGTTCCTTCAGAGCGGGATCTTTGGTCATTCCATACGCTTCACACAGCGCGATCGTAGCCATACCGTGACTGTAAAACCGTGCGAATTCAGTTTCCGCGGCAAACAGGTCGCCATCCGGCTTCTGGTTGTCAATCAGCCACTTCAGACCTCGCTGCACGACCTGCTGATGTTCACCCGTTCGATGAGTATGTCCCGCGCCGAGGAATGCCAGCAGAGCCAGTCCGGTGGCAGCGGGGTCAGCATCGTATGACCCGGCTCCGGAGCAGTCGTGGTCGCGACAGTGCAGGTTATGAATGCTCCAATTGCCCGCTGCCGCCTGATGGACCGCCAGCCATTCCAGACCTCGCACAACCGCTGACTCAGACGCCTCGCTGCCACCCAGCGTTCGCACCGCTTCGGCTCGAAATTCCGGCGTGCGCATCGAAAAGGCGGCGCTGATCCGATCGGATGGAATCGGACTGATTCCGGGAGCAGCACGCTTCATGATATTTTGAATTTCAGCCGTGGTAGCAATGGCCGGACGCGATGCAGACGTCAACGGTCTCGGCGCGGCACCGGACGTTGGCAGACTTCCCGGAAGTCGCGGCGTGGTGCGAGCCAGTGTTCCTCCGGCAGGTTGAGGAAGTCCGGGAAGTCCCGCTGAGCGTCGTGAAATGCCGGCATCAGAACGCGGTTGCTGCGGCAATCCCGATGCGTTCGAATTCGCAGCGGGTGTGGCCTGAGGCCCCGCAAATACCAGTTGTCCTGACTGTTCCGCCGCAAGATCTCGATCGCTCAGACGAATCCCGCCGGACGATGACCGAGATGGTAATCGCACGTCGCCGCCGGACGTCAGGCCCGTGGAACCAACCATCGGTCCCGTTTGTCGACCGCTGAGTCCCGCATTGGCCGACGGCTGCAAAAGTCGCCCGGTATCACCGCGCGTCGACGACGACGAAGGTGCGGTCGTGGCAGCGAATCCGGATGATGTCGCCGGCAGACTTACAGATCCACGTTGCATCGACGTCGATGAAGACGATGCCGCCTCCGAAATCAGCTGACGCCCGCTGCCTGCCGAAGCCGCCGAAGCCACACTGACGGATTCTGCCTGAGCACCCACAGCGCCGGTCGAGGAATTCATGGAACGACTTCGCCCGGAACCGTCGCTCAAACCATTGTCCACCACCTGACCCAGCTGTGGACCGCTGCTGCTTCCCGCGCTGCGACGCACCTGACCGGACTGCAGAGTGGTAGTTCCAAATCGAGACGACTGCAGCGTCGGAGCACCACCGCCGGCGGCCGCCGATAGGGGGACAGACTGCGATCCGCGAGCCAGTCCGGAAGACGTGTTGGCTGCCTGAAGTGCGGGGGCGGCGGCATTGCCGGAAGCGTTCACGCTGACCGCTTCGGCCATTGATTCAACGGCCGCCGGATTCGCGGTGGCTGTCGATTGTCGTGGCAGAGCTTCGATGGCGGAATCTCTGGAGTCGCTGAATGCGGTCGATGGAGCCATTTGAGCTCGACTGGTACTTGAACGCACCAGTTGCGGCGTCGTTCGTTCGACGGAAACCGACTGAGCATCGGGGTTTGGCAGATTCGTTTCACGTTGCCGCTGCAGTTCCATCACCCGAGCCGACAGCGCAGGCTGTTGCATGGACTGCAATGTTGTGGGAGCAAAAGATTCGGCAATCGACGTCTCCGTCCGCGCGTCACGAACCTGACGTTCCGCCGGAGTAAACGACGTGGATTCCGGCGTGTCGGGCTGACTTTCCGCAACGGCTTCGATTTGAACGGCCTCCGGCATCGATGCACGCTGAGAAGCGATTTCTTCCGGAGTTCGCTGAGTGTTCTGCAGATCTGTCTGCTGCTTCTGCAGTTCGCGAGCTTCCGGTTGCGATTGCGGAGCATCCTGAGTCTGAACGCGAGGACTTTCCACCTGCTGCGGTGCGTCTGACTGAGCCTGCTGCATCTGCCGCTGCAGTTCCAGCTGAGCTTCTTCCTGCAGACGCTGCTGTTGTTCCTGTTGCCGCTGAATCTCCAGCTGGCGAAGCATCTGTTGATGTTCGACCGTGCGCGGTTCCGACAGAGGCTGCGGTTCGGTTTCCTGCCGTTGCAGTTCCTGTTCGGGTGATTCGGGAAGATCGACTTCTGTCGGCCTCTGCCATTCGGGAACGTTGTCTGACGGCGACTCCATGCCGCCATAATCCGGCAGCACCATTTCTTCTGCCGGTCGATCTTCCGCACCGAATTCGGCCGCTGCCAGGGGCAGATCGATGGCGACTTCCTTGAGCGTCAGGCACAGCATCAGATGAAAGATCAGGCTGAACAACACGGCCCACTGCAATCGCTTGACGATCACACTGCGCACCAGCCACGCCGTGGTCAGCATCAGCAGACCCAGCAGAGCTGCCAGAAAACACTGCCCCTGAAAATGATCCATCCCCGGTATCGGAGTCTTTTCGCCAGGCACGTATCTCAGCATCATGCCCAGCAATGCCAGAACCGAACTGGCCGTCGCCACCAGCGCAGCCGTCAACGGCTGAAAACCGGTTCCGGCATCCAGTCGCGACAGTTCCTGCTCGGACATTCTGAGAACGCTCTTCATGACACTTCCATGAACGTCAACACCTCAAGGGCCTCAGCTCAACGCTGCAAAAAGTCGTGGTCGGTGGCGAAGTGACTGCAGGCCGATTCCACCGAGCCTGTCTCGGTGGTGAACAGAATGAAAAGCGACAGTGGTAGCCGTTCCATCATGATTCCACCGACACAGGGGCGGAGGTGACCTCGGCGTCCTGATTCATCAAACAAATTACTGTATCTCTACATCTTCAAAAATCGAAACGGCAATCGTGCTCATGGCGGAACAGTGCCATCACTGTCCTCCGGAATCACGGCGACTCGGTAGTCACGAATTTCTGCCTGATTGCACAGGCTCATCACCTGAGCCACAAACTTCCATTCCGCTCCTTCATTGCCGCGAATCACCACGGACTGCTGTCCCGGATTGTCTGTCTGACTCTGCCGAAACCGCTGCACCAGATCGGCTTCTGTATGTCGTCGACCATCAACATAGAACACGCCGGTGCGATCGATGTTGACGATCATTTCCCGAGGCTTCATCACCATCGGCATAGCAGCCGCCACGGAAGGCAGATTGGCATCCAGCTGCCCTTCGCCGGACGTCAGCGCCTGTTCCTGAAAGTTGCTGGCCACCAGAAAAAACAGAAGCAACTGAAAGACACAGTCAATCATGGGAGTCATGTCGACTCGCCGCTGATCACTGGATTTCCTGAATTCAAATTTCACAAACTGACCCCTCAAAGGGCTTCGCCCTTAACCCGATGGCGTGGCGAGCAATTTGACATGGAGAGTCACAATCGCCGAGACGCTCCCGTTAGTCGCTGCGACAACGTGCGGATCAGCGTGCGGTGGAACAAGCACCGTCATGGGAGCTTCCCTCCATCAGATC